>VHCN01000016.1 GCA_016871675.1 Verrucomicrobiota bacterium | reverse complement strand
GCGCTGATATACGGCATGATGCCCAGCGACCCGATCGCGCACCGCTCAAGCGCGCCGCCCGTGAACATGCTGTAGAGGCCGAGCAACCCGCCGCCCGTGCCCTTCTGCGCCTGCAACTCAAAAAACTCGGCCAGCAACTGCCCGTCAAGGCTCGGGATCGGGCAGAGCGACACCAGCCGCGTCAACCCCAGCAGCAGCAAGGTGAACAGGATCCGGGACTTGAGCTCCGGCACCTTGAAGCAGTTGGCAAACGTCTGGAAAATGTTCTTGAGCATGCGGCGAGGGGGGCCGGGGGGATATCGCCTTACGCCTTCGGTGCCTCGGGCGCAGCGGGCGCGGCCTCCGCGGGCTTGGAGTCGGGAGACACGCGCTTCTTGTTCAGCCGCTTGTAGCGCGGGAGCACCTCGCACACGCCGCCGAGATCCTCGACCGCCTTGCGCGCCGAAGCGCTCGCCGCGTGCACCACCACCGAGAGCCGCCGCTCCAGCTTCCCGTCGCCCAGCAGCTTGATCCCGTCGTAATTCCCCGTGGCCAGGCGCTTCTCGCGCAGGAGCTTTTCATCCACGCGCGTCCCGTCCGCGAACTGGTTCAAGTCCCGCAGATTCACCGGGTGCCAAGTCGTCTTGAACCGGGCGTTGTTGAATCCGCGCTTCGGCACGCGCCGGATCAACGGCATCTGCCCGCCCTCGAACCCCGGACGCATCGAACTGCCCGAACGCGCGCTCTGTCCCTTGCCGCCGCGCCCTGATGTCTTGCCACGGCCGCTGGACTCGCCGCGGCCGACATTCTTCCGCCGGTGCCTCGATCCGGGAATCCGTTTCAGATTGTGAAGTCGCATGGTCATTGAGCTGGGCCTTTCTTGTCCGCCGGCGCCGCGGACGCTGCGTCCCGCGGACGCAAATCCACCCCGCGTGTCCGCGCGATGTGTTCGCGCAACCGCAATTGCAAGAGCGCCCCCAAGGTGGCCTTCGCCACGTTCGCGGCATTCTTCGAACCGAGGGACTTGGTCAGCACGTCCCGCACGCCCGCGGATTCCAGCACCGCGCGGACCGTTTTGCCCGCGATCAGGCCTGTGCCCGGCGACGCGGGCCGCAACAACACCCGCGCCCCGTCAAACGCCGCGAACGCCTCATGCGGAATCGTCGGCCCGAGCAGCGACACATTCACCAGATTCTGCTTCGAAACCTCCGTCCCTTTCTTGATCGCATCCGCCACCTCGCCGGCCTTGCCCATGCCGATGCCCACGCGGCCCCGCTTGTCGCCGCTCACCACCAGCGCGCTGAAGCTGAACCGCCGGCCGCCCTTGACCACCTTGGCGGAGCGGTTGATAAAAATCACCTTCTCCACAAGCTCGCTCGTCGGCAGCCCCGTCAGGGGATCCGTCTTGACCTCCTGGGCGGGTGGCCGGCTCCGGCGGCCGCCGCGGCCCGGGCCGCGGCCCGGCCCTCTCGGCTCGCGCGATGGAGAAGGCGGCGGCGTGGGTGAAGTCTCGTTAGTGTCGCTCACGTAATCCTCGGGGTTAGAATTTCAGGCCGGCCTCGCGCGCCGCATCCGCGAGCGCCTTCACCTTGCCGTGGAACGGGGCGCCGCTCCGGTCGAACACGACCGTTGTGATGCCCGACGCAAGCGCAGCCTCCGCAGCCGCCTTGCCGATGCGCACCGCGCTTTTCACATTCGCCGCCAGAGTCTCGCGGTCCGGCATCGACTTCGCGCGTGTCGACGTGCTCGCCAGCGTCGTGCCTGTCGCGTCATCCACGAACTGCACATAAATGTGCTGCCCGGTGAACCGCACGCTCATCCGGGGACGCGCCGCCGTGCCGATCACCAGCTTGCGAATCCTCCAGCGGCGTTTCTGCCGCAGCGCGTTTTTCTTTTCAATTCTCATGGCATCCGAAGTTCAAATTCCAAGTCCCGGTCAGCGACCGCCGACCGGGGGTCGTCACTTATTGCACCGTCTTGCCTTCCTTCCGGATGATGCGCTCATCTGTGTAACGCACCCCTTTGCCCTTGTAAGGCTCCGGCGGGTAGAAGCTCCGGATGTGCGCCGCCACCTGGCCCACCACCTGCCGGTCCGGCCCTTCCACGGTGATCTTCGTATTCTCCTCCACCGTCACCTTGATCTGCGGCGGCACCGTGTAATTGATCGGATGCGAATACCCAAGGCTCAGATTCAGGATGTTCCCCGTCAACGCCGCCTTGAACCCGACCCCGTGAATCTCGAGTCGCTTCACGAATCCCTCCGTGACGCCCTTGACCATGTTGTTCACGACCGAACGGCAAAGCCCGTGCATCGCTCGCGCCTCGGCTTCATCGCCGTCGCGCGACACGACCACCCGTCCCTCCGCCACGCCGAGCCGCGTGTGCGGCGGCAGCTTGAACTGCAGCCGGCCCTTGGGACCCTCCACCTGAACCGAGTCCCCGGCGACCTCCACCTTGACCTTCGCCGGGATGACGATGGGTTGTTTGCCGATGCGTGACATGTGAGTTTCGAGTTACGGATTGAGAATTACGAATTCAATGTTCAAAGGTCCGGCCTACCAGACGGTGCAAAGCAGCTCGCCGCCCACACCTTGTCGGCGCGCCTCCGACCCGGTCATGACCCCGCGCGACGTGGACACGATCGAGACGCCCATCCCGTTCAACACTCTCGGGATTTCGCCCGACGCCACGTAAACCCGGCGCCCGGGACGGCTCGCCCGGCGCAGGCCGCCGATGATGCCTTTGCGCCCCTCGTATTTCAGCTTCACCGTGAGCTTGCGCTTGACCTCGCCCTCCACGGCCACCTCGCCCACGTAGCCCTCTGCGCAGAGCAACCGCGCGATGCCCTCCTTGATTCGCGAGTGCGGCATTGTCACCGCCGGCAACAAGGCCATGCTTCCATTCCGGATCCTCGTGAGCATGTCTGCAATGGGGTCGCTCATCATACGTCGTTTCGGGTTCTGGGAGTCGGATTCTGCGTTTCGGGTTCGAGGTTTGGATCTCGCGAGTTACCAACTGGCCTTGGTGACGCCCGGCAGCAGCCCGTTCAGGGCCAGTTCGCGAAAGGTCAGCCGCGACACGCCGAACTTGCGCATGAATGACCGGCGGCGGCCGGTCACGGAGCAGCGGTTCGTGAGCCGGATGGGGCTCGCGTCCTTCGGCAGTTTGGCAAGGCCGGCGTAGTCGCCCTTGGCCTTGAGTTCGGCGCGCACCGCCGCGTATTTCTTCACCGTGGCCAGCTTGCGCTTGTTCCGTTCGATCCACGCTTTCTTTGCCATAGCTCTTGTCGGGTTTCTCGGTCGCGGTTCTACCGGTTTTCGGAAAACGGCATTCCCATCAGCTTGAGCAGTTCGCGGGCTTCGTCATCCGTCTCCGCGGTGGTCACGATCGTGACGTCCATGCCCTGGTGCCGCTTCACTTTGTCGAGGTCGATCTCCGGGAAAATCGTCTGGTCCGATATTCCCAGGGTGTAATTGCCGCGCCCGTCGAAGGAGCGGTTGGAGACTCCGCGGAAGTCGCGGATGCGCGGCAGCGCGGCGGCGACCAGCCGGTCGAAGAACTCATACATCACCGCGCGCCGGAGGGTCACGCGGCAGCCGATCGCCTGGCCCTTGCGAAGTTTGAAGTTGGCGATGCTCTTGCGCGACTTGGTGATGACCGCCTTGCGGCCGGTGATGGTTGTGAGGTCGCGCGCGGCGTCCTCCACCGCGGTCTTCTCAAGTTCCGCGCTGATGCCCATGTTGATCACGATTTTCTCGAGAGCCGGGATCTGATGGACGTTGGTATACTTCCTCGATGTAAAGAGTGCCGGCTTCACCGCCTCCATGTATCTGGTGTAGAGCCGCGGCGGCGCGGGAGGCGGACCCTTTGGCGCGGGCTCGGCCTTCACGGCCTCCGCTTTCGCGGGCTTGGCGGGCTTCGCGGGTTTTTCGGCGGGATTGTCTTTCATTTCAAGCTGTGGGTTGGGGCGCTGCCTGCGCGGCGGGCGCATCGGCGGCCAATGCGGGTTGGGCGGCGGCGCGCTTGGCGCGGCGGGCGTCCCACTTGGAGGCCAGCATCACGTTGGAGGCGTGGATGGTGCCCTCGCGCTCGATGATCGCCCCCTGCGGGTGCTGCTGGCTCTTGCGCATGTGCTTCTTGATCATCGCGCAGCCCTCCACGGACACGCGCATCTTCTTCATGAAGACGTGGATGATCTTGCCGCGTTTGCCCCGGCTGGAGCCGCTGATCACGACCACTTCGTCGCCCTTCTTGACGTGGAGGCGTCGGTTCCGAACGGGTTTCTTCATAGGACTTCCGGGGCGAGGGAGATGATCTTCATGAACTTGAGGTCGCGAAGCTCGCGAGCAACGGGGCCGAAGATGCGGGTGCCGCGGGGTTCGCCCTCGGCATTGATGATGACGATCGCGTTGCTGTCGAATCGCAGGTAGGAGCCGTCGTCGCGGCGGATGGCCTTGCGGGTCCGCACGATCACGGCGTCGCAGACTTCACCCTTCTTGACCTGGCCGTCGGGCGCGGCGTCCTTGATGTGGACCTTGATCGTCTCGCCCACGAAACAGTATCGCTGGCTCGGCTTGTGCGTGGCGCCGATACAAGCAGCCCGCTTGGCGCCGGTGTTGTCGGCGACATCAACGATGGAACGGACTTGAAGCATAGGTCAGGTCAGGACGTTGGGGGTTCGGGCGCATGGACTCGTTCGCCGCGCTCGACAATCTCCACGAGCCGCCAGCGCTTGGTCTTGGAAAGGGGGCGCGTCTCCGTGATCCGGACCCGGTCGCCCGTCCGCGCCTCGCCCTTCTCGTCGTGGGCGTAGTATTTCTTGGAGGAAGTGACGACCTTCTTGTAGATCGGGTGCTGGAAGCGCCGCTCGACGCGCACGACGATGGTCTTGTCCATCTTGTCGGACACGACGTCGCCGACGCGCTCCTTGCGTCGGGTTTCGCGGATGGGTTGGGTCTCGGTCATAGGTTACTTCTTGGCCGCCTTGATGCGAACGGCGGACATCTGGGTCTCGACCCGGGCGATGTTCTTGCGAAGTTGCCGGATGCGCGACGGGTTTTCCAACTGGGAGGTCGCCTGCTGGATCCGCAGGTGGAACAACTCCTGCCGGAATTCGCGGCCCTTGACGGCAAGTTCCTTGAGCGTGAGATCTTGGAGCTCGGACATTTTCATGGTCGGTGTCCTAGGCGTGGGTGTGGCGTGAGATGAACCGGGTGCGGATCGGCATCTTGGTCGCCGCAAGCCGCAGCGATTCGCGCGCGAGCGCCTCGGGCACACCGTCGATCTCGTAAAGCACGGCGGCGGGTTTGATGACCGCGACCCAACCTTCGACGCCGCCCTTGCCGGTGCCCATCCGGACTTCAAGCGGCTTCTTGGTGTAGGATTTCTGCGGGAAGATGCGAACCCACATCTTGCCGCGCCGTTTCATGTGGCGGCTGATGGCGACGCGGCAGGCTTCGATGACTTTCGCATCGAGCCAGCAGCGCTCGAGCGCTTGCAAGCCGTATTCGCCAAAGGCCACGGTGTGCCCGCGCGTGGCAAGCCCCTTGCGGCTGCCTCGGTGCATCTTCCGATACTTCACTCGGGCGGGCATCATGGGCATAGGCTTTTTTCCCTTTGGTGCTTGGCGTTCAGCGTCAGGCCGACGGAGTGGCAGTCGCCGCTGATGCGGTTTCGGTGGTCACCACGGTCACGGGTTTCGCGGGTTTGCGGTCGCCTTTGCAGATCCAGCACTTCACCCCAAGCTTGCCGTAGGTGCAGAGGGCTTCGGCGAATCCATAATCAATGTTCGCCCGGAGCGTGTGCAGCGGCACGCGGCCTTCCAGGTATTGCTCCACGCGCGCCAGCTCGGCCCCGCCGAGGCGGCCGGCCACCCGCAGTTTGATGCCTTCCACGCCGTCCATCCCCATCGCGGTCTGGATCGCCTTTTTCATCGCACGCCGGAACGACACACGCCGCTCCAGTTGCATCGCGATCGCCTCGGCTACGAGTTGCGCGTCGGCTTCGGGTTGTGTCACTTCCTGGATGTCCACGTAGATTTCCTTGCCCGTCATCCGGCTCAGCTCTTCCTTGAGCTTGTCAATCTCCGCGCCTTTGCGGCCAATGACCACGCCGGGGCGGGCGGTGTGTATGGTGATGCGGCAGCGGCTCGCCGCACGCTCAATCTGAATGCGCGGCACGGACGCGCTCTCGAGCTTGCGCTTGAGGATGCCGCGGATCTTGTGGTCTTCGCTCAGCAGTCGCGCGTAGTCCCGCTTGTCCGCATACCACTTGGAACGCCAGTCCTTGTTGACCGCGGTCCGCAGGCCGATTGGATTGCACTTTTGTCCCATGGGCGTCTAGGGGTCAGAGTTCAAAGTCAAAGGTTCAGATCCGTGTGCTTAGTTGGCTGCGTTGTCGGTGAGGACGATGCGGATGTGACAGGACCGCTTGATGATGGGCCCGGCGGAGCCGCGGGCCTTGGGGATCATGCGTTTGAGGCTCCGGGCGGTCTCGGCCACGGCAAGTTTCACGACCAATGTCTCGGCGCGGAGTTGGTGGTTGTGCTCGGCGTTGGCGATGGCGCTCTTGAGGGTCTTCGCCACGGCGCGCGCGGACTTGCGCGTCACATAACCCAACACGTTCTGCGCATCGAGAGCGCTCTTGCCCTGGATTTGCCGGACGACTTCCCGGACTTTTTGCGCGGACATGCGGAAGTTGCGGTAGATGGAGGTGACTTCCATGGCTATTTGGCCTCCGCTTTGGCGGTGTGGGCGCCGTGTTTCTTGAAAACGCGCGTTGGCGAGAATTCGCCGAGGCGGTGGCCGACCATGTTCTCGGTGACGAACACGGGGTTGAAGATTTTGCCGTTGTGCACGGCGAAGGTCAGGCCGACAAAGTCCGGCGTGATCATGGAGCGCCGGGACCATGTCTTGATCGGGGTGCGGGTGTTGGCGGCCTTGGCTTTCACGACCTTGTCCAGAAGGTGTTGGTCGATGAACGGGCCTTTTTTGATGGAGCGTCCCATGGCGGTCGGGTTTCGGGGTCGGTGTTTCGGGTTTCCGGTTATCTCAGTTTCATGGGCCGGCCGTCGCGGCGGACAACGATGAAGCGGTTGGAGATTTTCTTCTTGCGCCGGGTGCGGTAGCCCTTCGCGAGCCGGCCCCACGGGTTGGTAAGCTGTTGCCAGCCGCCGCCCGACTTGGACTTGCCGGCACCGCCGCCGTTGGGATGGTCGACAGGGTTGCGGGCGACGCCGCGGGTGATGGGGCGCTTGCCCAGCCAGCGGGCGCGACCGGCCTTCCCGAGAACGATCGACTCGTGCTCGATGTGCCCAACCTGACCGATGGTTGCGAGGCACTTTTCGTGGATGCGACGGATTTCGCCGGAGGGCAACCGGAGTTGGGCGTAGCCGCCGTCGCGGGACATCAGCGTCGCACCGCCGCCGGCGCTGCGGACCATCTGCCCGCCTTTGCCGGGGATCATCTCGATATTGTGGATCGTGAGGCCGACGGGGATTTTTGAGAGAGGCAATGCGTTGCCTATCTCTGGCTCGGCGTCGGGGCCGGAGTGGAGCTTGGTGCCCACGGCCAAGCCGACGGGTGCGAGGATGTAGCGCTTCTCCCCGTCCTGATACTGAACAAGCGCGATGCGGGCGGAACGGTTGGGGTCGTATTCGATGGCCAGGACCTCGGCGGGAATGCCGTGCTTGTCGCGGCGGAAGTCGACGATCCGGATTTTGCGCTTGTGGGCGTGTCCGATGCCGCGGACGGTGATGCGGCCACGATTGTTGCGGCCACCCGTCTGCTTCTTGGTGTAGACCAGGGACTTTTCAGGCCGCGACTTGGTGATCTCGTCGAACGAGGCCACCGTCATGTAGCGGCGCGACGGCGTGAGGGGTCTGAAGGTCTTGACGGGCATGGCGTGCGTCAGGCGAGGTTGATTCTTTCGCCCTTTTTGAGCTGGACGATGGCTTTCTTCCACGCGGACGTGGAGCCGGCATCCTTGCGGCCCTGTCGGCGGAGCTTGCCGCGAACGTGCATCGTGCGAACGGCGACGACGTGGACCTGGAAGAGGAATTGGACGGCGGCCTTGATCTCGGGTTTGGTGGCGCGTGGGTCGACCACGAGCGTATACTGGTTGTACAGGTCGGCCTGCCGCGTCCCCTTTTCGGTCACGCGGACGGTCTTGACAATGTCGTAGGGGCTCATGATTTGGCTGCAATGATGCGCTGGTCGACTGCCTCGAAGGCGCTGCGCGTGAACACGAGCTTGTCGGGCTTGAGCACGTCGTAGGTGTTGAGGATGTCGCTGGTGGTCACATCCACGCCCTGCACATTGCCCGACCCGGCGAGGAGGTTACGGTCCACACCCAGCGTGACAAAGAGCGACGTGCCCTCGATCTTGAGTCGCGCGCGCAACGCCAGAAACTCCTTCGTCCTGTGCGTCGTGAGCTTCAAATCGTCCACGACAATGACGTCGCCGGCGCTAAGCCGCTCCGTCATCGCCTTGCGCAGCGCCAGGGCGCGCACAGTCTTCGTGACTTGCTTCCGATAATCACGCGGCTTGGGGCCGAAGGTAACGCCGCCGCCACGCCAGAGCGGCGAGGCGAACGATCCTGCGCGCGCACGACCGGTGCCTTTCTGCCTCCAGGGTTTCTTGCCGGTGCCGGCGACCTCGCCCATCGTCTTGGTGCAGGCGTTGCCCTGCCGTTGCGCCGCGTTGTAGGCGACGATGTAATCATGCACGGCCTGGGCACCCTTGTCCTTTTCGACGAGGGGGAACTTGACCTCAAGCTCGCCTTGCGCGGCGCCATTGGAATCGTGAACAGGCAGCTTCATGGCTTACTTCTTTCGGACCTCGACCTTGACCTTGGCCTTGGCCTGCGGTTGTGCCGCGCTCCGCGGTTTCCAGCCTTTCGGGCGCTTCTTGGCTTCGCGAATGATGCAGTAGTCGTCTTCCGCCCCGGCGAAGCTGCCCTTGATGAGGAGGATGTTCTCCTCGGGGATCACCTTGATGACCTCAAGATTCTGCACCGTGCGACGGTCCTGCCCCATGTGGCCGGGCATCTTCATGCCGCGCATCACGGTGCCGGGGAACAGGCGCTGGCCGATCGCGCCGGAGCGGCGGTGCCAGCCTTTCGCGCCGTGCGTCGAGTCGCCGCCGCGGAATCCCCATCGCTTCACGACGCCTTCAAAACCGCGGCCCTTGGTGATGCCGATGGCATCCACGAAATCGCCCGGGGCAAAGACGTCGGGGCCGATGATGTCGCCGGGTTTGACGGCCTTGGAGAAGTCTCGGAATTCGCGGATGCGCTGGACGGCGGGGATCGGGTCGGTGCTGTTTTCCTTGAATTCGACGCCGTGTTTCTTCAGGTGGCCGATCTTGGGTTTGTTGAGCCGCTGGGGTTTTTGCGGGCCGAAACCGAGTTGCACGGCGGCGTAGCCGTCCGCCTCCACGGTCCTGCATTGAAGCACCCGGTTGGGTCCGGCGAGGACGACCGTCACGGGCACGATGTTGCCGGTCATATCGTAGACACGGGTGTGTCCGAGCTTCTTGCCGATAAGTCCGATGGGCATACGCGCTAAATCTTGATGGTGATGTCCACGCCGGCAGGAAGGTTGAGTTTCTTCAGCTCATCCACGGTCTTGGCGGTGGGGTCGAGGATGTCCAGCAACCGCTTGTGCGTCCGCTGCTCGAATGTCTCCATCGATTTCTTGTCGGCGTGCGGCGAGCGGTGGACGGTGAAGCGCTCGATGCGCGTCGGCAGCGGGATTGGCCCCGCCACGCGCGCTCCCGTGCGCTTGACCGTCTCGACGATCTCCAAGGCCGACTGGTCGATGACCCGATGGTCAAACGCCTTGAGGCGGATTCGAATGCGTTGTCCAGGCATACAAAGAACAGGGGGTGAGGTTAACTGCGAGCGGCCGCCCTCTTGGAGGCCGTGTCCAAAATATCCTTCGCGATCTGCGCCGGCACCTGCTCGAACGTGTGCGGCTCCATCGAATAACTTGCCCGGCCCTTGCTCAACGACCGGATCGCCGTGGCATAACCGAACATCTCCGCCAACGGCACGTTCGCGCTCAATACCGTCTGCCCGGCCTTCGCGTCGACGCCGTGGATGATCCCGCGACGCCTGTTGATGTCGCCGAGCAAATCCCCTTGATACTCGTCGGGTGTTGTCACCTCCACCTTCATGATCGGCTCCAACAGAATCGCGCCCGCGGTCTTGAACGCATCCTTCAACGCGAAGATCCCGGCCATCTTGAAGGCCAGTTCGCTCGAGTCCACCTCGTGGAACGTCCCGTCGGTGATTTCCACCTTGATGTCGATCACTTGAAAGCCGGCGATCACGCCGCCCTGGATCGCCTCCTCGATCCCGTCCACCACCGCCGGGATGTATTCCTTTGGAATCGCCCCGCCCACGATCCCGTTCTCGATCTCCACGCCCTTGCCCTTCTCGTTCGGAGCAATTTTGATGCACGCGTGCCCGTATTGCCCGCGGCCACCCGACTGCCGGATGAACTTGCCCTCGCCCTCCGCCGCCTTCGTGATTGTCTCACGATACGCAATCTGCGGGGCGCCGGAATTCGCCTCGACTTTGAACTCCCGTTTCAACCGGTCGATGATGATTTCCAAGTGCAGCTCGCCCATGCCCGCGATGATGAGCTGGCTGGTCTCCTCATTCGTGAAACAACGAAACGTCGGGTCCTCCTCGCTCAACTGCTGCAACCCCTCGCTCATCTTGTCACGGTCGGCTTTCGTCTTGGGTTCGACCGCCATGCTGATCACCGGCTCCGGGAACGTCGGCGGCTCGAGTGCGATGTCAAACTCCTCGTCACACAACGTGTCGCCCGTCGTGATGTTCCTGAGCCCGACCAGCGCCGCGATATCCCCGGCAAAAACATGATCCACGTCCTTGCGCTCGCTCCCCTGGATGATCATCAACCGGCTCACACGATCTCGCTTGCGCGTGCGAGGGTTGTAGATCATGTCGCCTTTGCGCAACTGCCCCGAATACACCCGGAAAAACACGAGCTTCCCGGCATAGGCATCACGCCAGAGCTTGAACGCCAGCGAACAAAACTTGTGCCCGTCATCAGTCGGAGCCTCCACCACCGGGGCGTCCGCACCCGCGCCCGCCTCGTGGCCCTGCGCTGCCGGCACATCGAGCGGGCTCGGCAAATAATCCACCACCGCATCCACCAGCACCTGGACGCCTTTCTTCTTGAACGCCGTCCCGCACAACACGGGCACGAACTCCAGCTTGCACGTCAGGCGCCGGATCGCCGCCTTCAACACTTCCGCCGGCACGGGCTTCTCCTCCAACACCAACTCCGCCACGCCATCGTCCTTGTTGCTCACGGCGTCCACCAGCTCAGCCCGCGCGCGCCCGGCGCGGTCGGCCCATGTGCCGCCGCTCGATGGCAGTTGGGAAATCGGGAATCTCCGGTCCAGCTCCTCCAACTCCACCACCTCATACCGCAACCCCTCGTTCGCAATATCCCCCTCGCCCCACACGATCCCCTTCAAATTCACCACATCCACCACGCCGGCGAACTTTTCCTCCGCGCCGATGGGCAGGAAAACCGGCCACGCATACGCATTCAACTTCTTGCGCATGTCCGACAACGCATTCCCAAAATCCGCCCCGGTGCGATCCATCTTGTTGACGAACGCAATCCGCGGCACACCATACTTCGTCGCCTGCCGCCACACCGTCTCGGATTGCGGCTGCACACCCGCCACGCCGCAGAAAACAGCCACCGCCCCGTCCAGCACCCGCATCGACCGCTCCACCTCCGCCGTGAAATCCACATGCCCCGGCGTGTCAATGATGTTCACCCGGTGCCCCAGCCCCTCGAACGCCTTGTAGAGCCCAGTCTCCTTCTTCTGCGTCCAATAGCACGTCACGGCCGCACTCGTGATCGTGATGCCTCGCTCCCGCTCCTGCTCCATCCAATCCGTCACCGTGTTCCCATCGTCCACATCGCCGATCTTGTGGATCAAGCCCGTGTAAAAAAGAATCCGCTCCGTCGTGGTCGTCTTGCCCGCGTCAATATGCGCGGCGATCCCGATGTTGCGCGTCCGCTCCAGCGGATATTGCCGGAGAGGCGAATTGGCTGCCTTTTTGTCCACGGCCGTCATGCTTTCGATTTACGATTCACTCATTACGATTCACTCATTACGATTCCCAATTCCCAATGTCCAACGTCCAGTCGGCGGTCGGCATGCCGCATTCTACCAAGCCTGTCGATAAAAACGCCCCGGATTGCACTCGCCCCCGGGGCTTTTCCCACCGACCTGCTACCACCGAAAATGCGCGAACGCCTTGTTCGCCTGCGCCATCTTGTGCACATCATCCCGCTTCCGGATGGCATTCCCCTGCCCGGCATAGGCATCGAGAATCTCCGCCGCCAGCGCCTCGCGCATCGGCGCACCCTTCCGGCTGTCCGCAAAACTCACAATCCAGCGCACCGCCAGCGACACCTGCCGGTCCGCCGGAACCTCCAGCGGCACCTGATACGTCGCCCCGCCGACGCGCCGGGGCTTGACCTCCAGCCGCGGCTTCGCGTTGTCCACCGCCCGCTGCAGCACGTCGACCGGATTGGTCGCCGGCAACTTCTCCACGATCGCCTCAAACGTCCCGTAAACGATCCGCTGCGCGGTGCTCTTCTTGCCCCGCTCCATCACCGTGGACACCAACCGCGCCACCAGCACGCTGTTGAACCGCCCATCCGGCTGCATCTGCCGTTTCACTGCTCGTCGACGACGTGACATTCTTTGTTCCTCGTTTCGAGTTTCGAAATCGCAATTCGAGATTCGCCATTCTCAAGCCGTCGCAGGTTTGGCCCCGGCCTTCGGGCGCTTCACCCCATACTTCGAACGGCTCACACGACGCTTCTCCACGCCCGTGGCGTCCAACGTCCCGCGCACAATATGATAACGAACACCCGGCAAATCCTTCACGCGACCGCCACGCACAAGCACAATCGAGTGCTCCTGCAGGTTGTGACCCTCGTCCGGAATGTAAGCGATCACCTCAAAGCCGTTCGTAAGCCGCACCTTCGCCACCTTACGCATCGCTGAGTTTGGCTTCTTCGGCGTGCGAGTCATCACCTGCAGGCAGACACCCCGCCGATACGGCGCGACCTCCAGCGCGGGAGACTTGCTCTTGAAAGTCAGCTTTCGCCGCCCCATCCGCACCAGTTGGTTAATCGTAGGCATTAATTTGATTTCCAATTCGCGATTTCCAATTGCCCATCGGCAATCTCCCGCCCCCGGCGCCCGGGGAAAGGAGCGGAGATATTAGCGGAGGTCGTTCGTGTTGCAACAAGTTTGTGCCATTTTCCATTTCCTGTCCTCACTTCCAATTGGCCATTGACAATTGGCCGTCCCCCCTAGCCCACCAACGACTCCCGGTCCATCAGGGCCGAGTCGGCCGGTCCCGATTCGGCATCGGGAGCAGGCGGCAACTCCTCCACCAACGGCACCAGCCTCACGTTGCGATGCCGGACAAACCCCGTTCCGGCGGGGATGATGTGGCCCATGATCACGTTCTCCTTGAACCCGCGCAAACTGTCCACCTTGCCCATCGTCGCGGCCTCTGTGAGCACGCGCGTGGTGTCTTGGAAACTCGCCGCGCTCAGGAAACTGTCCGTCTCCAGGCTCGCCTTGGTGATGCCCAGCAACACGGGCACGGCCTCCGCGGGCTTTCCGCCCATCTTGTCCACCCGCTGGTTCTCGTTCTCGAACTCGATCTTGTCGATCTGCTCGCCCCACAAGAATGTCGTGTCCCCCGGTTCCGTGATCCGCACCTTCCGCAACATCTGCCGGATGATGATCTCGATGTGTTTGTCGTTGATGGTCACGCCCTGCAACCGATAGACCTCCTGAATCTCATTCACGAGGTGTTCCTGCAATTCCTGTGTGCCGCACACATCCAGAATCTCATGCGGCACGACAGGCCCTTCAGTGAGTTGCTGGCCCTTCTTCACCAAGTCCCCCTTGAACACAATCACGTGTTTGCCGATCGGCACCAAGTGCTCCTCCTCAGTCCCCGTCTTCGGATCCTTGATCAAGATCGGCCGCTTGCCCCGGGTCGTCGGGCCGAAGTCCACCACGCCGTCGATCCTCGAAATCTCCGCCGCGTCCTTCGGTCGCCGCGCCTCGAACAGCTCCGCCACGCGCGGCAATCCGCCCGTGATGTCCTTCGTCTTCGTCGTGCGCCTTGGGGTCTTCGCGAGCAACGTCCCCGCCACGATCCTGTTGTGTTCTTCCACCACGATGTGCGCACCCGACGGGATTGGATACTTCGCGACGATCTCGCCCTTGTCGCTCTGCACGATGATCTGCGGGTGCAAATCCTCCTTGTGCTCGATCACCACCATCGTCTCCTGTCCGGTGCTCTCGTCCATCTCCTGCTTCATCGTCACGCCGTCGATGATGTCCTCAAAGCGAATCCGCCCCGACTTCTCTGACAAAATCGGCGCGTTATAGGGATCCCATTGCACAAAGGTCTGGCCCTCGCCGTCGCGCTTGCCCGTCTTCGGGTCTTTCGGTGGCCCCTTGACCTTGCCGCCATCCGCCACCGCGATCACCGCGCCAATCACAATGGTGTGGCTCTCCAACTCACGCCCGTCCTCCTCGCTCAAGACCGAGATGCTCCCGTTCTTGTTCAGCACGATGTGACTCCCGTCCTCCAGCTCCACACTCCGGATGTCATTGTAGCGAAGTATGCCGTCGTGCTTGGCCTTGATCTGCGGCTGTTTGAACACCTGCGACGCCGTGCCGCCAATGTGGAACGTGCGCATGGTCAACTGCGTGCCCGGTTCGCCGATGCTCTGCGCCGCGATGATCCCCACCGCCTCGCCCAGCTTTACGTGCTGGCCCGTCGCGAGGTTCCGCCCGTAGCACTTGATGCACACGCCCTCCTTGCTCTCGCACGTCAGCACGCTGCGCAGCTTGACGCGCTCCACGCCCACCGCCTCGATCTTCCGGCCTTTGGTCTCGTCGATGTCCTCGCCCGCCTTCACGAGCTTCACCTTCGGCTCCGCGGGGTCCACGATGTCGTCGCACGAAAACCGCCCGATGATCCGGTCGCTCAGTTTCACCACCTCGTCTTCCCCCTCGTAGATGGGTGACACCCAGATCCCGTTGGTCGTCCCGCAATCCTCGAGCCGGATGATCACATCCTGCGCCACGTCGACCAGCTTTCGGGTCATATAACCCGAGTCCGCCGTCTTGAGGGCCGTGTCCGCCAGACCCTTGCGCGCGCCGTGCGTGCTGATGAAGTATTCCAATACCGTCAACCCTTCGCGGAAGTTCGACAGAATCGGCTTCTCGATGATGTCGCCCGAGGGCTTGGCCATCAATCCGCGCACGCCTGCGAGCTGGCGCACCTGCGCCTTGTTGCCGCGCGCGCCGCTGTCCACCATCAGGTAAACGGGGTTGAACTCCCGCTTGTTTTGGTTCTGCTCCAGCGTCTTGAGCATCACGTTCGCGATCTGGTCGGTGCAGTGAGTCCAGATGTCCACGATCTTGTTATACCGTTCGCCGCTCGTGATCACGCCCTTGCGGTGCTGCTTCTCCACGTCCGCGATCTGCTTCTGCGCGGTCTCGATTTCCTGGCCCTTCTCCCGGGGGATGATCATGTCGTCAATGCCGATGCTGATGCCGGCTCGTGTTGCCTCGCGGAAGCCGAGTTCCTTCAGCCGGTCCAGGGTGGCCACCGTCGCTTCGTGGCCGCAGTGCTTGTAGCAATTCCAGATCAAGTCCCCGAGCTGGCTCTTGCCCGCGAACTTGTTGTAGAAGCCCAGCTCCGCGGGCCAGATCTCGCTGAATAACACCCGCCCGACCGTGGTCTCGATCGTTGCCGCCTCCGCGTTGCCGAAGATCGTCTTGCGGCCCCGGTCCGGATTCGCCAGCCGGATGCGGTCGTGGGTCTTCACATCGCCTTCGGCGTGCGCGAACACCACCTCGTCCTTGCTTCCGAAGATCAGTTTGCGCGACCGCTGCGGGTTGTTGGGACGCGGCTCCGCCGTGAGATAGTAACACCCCAGCGTGATGTCCTGCGTGGGCGTCATGATCGGCTTGCCGGATGACGGGTTGAAAATGTTCAACGACGCCATCATGAGCAGGCGCGCCTCCAGTTGCGCCTCGACGCTCAGGGGCACGTGCACGGCCATCTGGTCGCCGTCGAAATCCGCGTTATAGGCGGTGCAGACCAGCGGGTGAATGCGGATGGCCTCGCCCTCGATGAGCACGGGCTCGAATGCCTGGATGCTCAACCGGTGCAAGGTGGGCGCCCGGTTCAGCATCACCGGATGCCCGCGCGTGACTTCGTCGAGGATGTCCCACACCACTTTTTCCTGCCGCTCGATCATCTTCTTGGCACTGCGCACGGTGTGCACATAGCCCTGGTCCTTGAGGCGCCGGATGATGAAGGGCTCGAAAAGGACGAGGGCCATCTTTTTGGGCAACCCGCACTGGTTGAGCCGCAACTCGGGGCCGATGACGATGACGGATCGGCCGGAGTAGTCCACGCGCTTGCCCAGCAGGTTCTGCCGGAACCGCCCGCTCTTGCCCTTCAACATGTCCGACAGTGACTTGAGCGGCCGGTTGCCCGCGCCCGTCACCGCCCGACCATGCCGCCCGTTGTCGAACAACGCGTCCACGGCCTCTTGCAACATCCGCTTCTCGTTGCGGATGATCACCTCGGGTGTCTTGAGTGAGAGCAGGTTCTTGAGCCGGTTGTTCCGGTTGATGACGCGGCGGTAGAGGTCGTTCAGATCCGACGTGGCGAACCGACCGCCTTCCAGCGGCACCAAGGGCCGGAGGTCGGGCGGAATGACGGGCAACACAACGAGGATCATCCACTCGGGCCTCGTCTTGGAACTCAGGAAGCCTTGGTGCAGCTTGATGCGCTTGGCCAGTTTCTTGCGGATCTGCTTGGACTTGGTCTCGGTCATTGCCTGTTGCATCTCTTCGATGGTCTTGGCCAGTTCGATGCGGGCGAGGGCTTCGCGCACGGCTTCGGCGCCCATCTTGGCGGTGAAGGTGTCGCCCCCGTAGGTCTCGAGGGCTTCGCGGTATTCGTGCTCACTCAGGAGTTGGTGCTGCTTGAGGGGGGTGTTGCCCGGGTCGATCACCAGGTAGTCCTCGTAGTAGATCACGCGTTCGAGGTTTCGGGCCGTCATGTCGAGCATGAGGCCGATGCGTGAGGGCATGCATTTGAAGAACCAGATGTGGGATACGGGCACGGCGAGTTCGATGTGGCCCATGCGTTCGCGCCGGACGCGGGCGAGGGTGACCTCGACGCCGCAGCGGTCGCACACGACGCCGCGGTGTTTGATGCGCTTGTATTTGCCGCAGGAGCATTCCCAGTCCTTGACGGGCCCGAAGATGCGCTCGCAGAAGAGGCCGCCTTTCTCGGGCTTGAAGGTGCGGTAGTTGATGGTCTCGGGGTTCTTGACCTCGCCCTTGGACCAGGCCCGGGTGTTGTCGGGCGAGGCCACGGTGATGCCGACGTAGTCGACGAGGTTGACCTTGTCGAGGCCGAGCATTTCGCGCGCGTTTTCCTTGGTGTTGATCATGGCGGGATGGGTGATGGGTAACGGGTGGCGTGGGTCAGTTGCCGAGGGCGGCCAGGGTGGCGGTGGCTTGTGAGGGTTGGTCGGCGGGATTCGTGTATCCCACTGAGACGTCGAGGCCGAGGGATTGCATTTCCTTGACGAGGACGTTGAAGGATTCGGGGACGCCGGCTTCGAGGGCGTTGTCGCCCTTGACGATGCTCTCGTAGATGCGGGTGCGGCCCTGCACGTCGTCGGACTTGACGGTGAGAAGTTCCTGAAGGGTGTAGGCGGCTCCGTAAGCTTCCATGGCCCAGACTTCCATCTCCCCGAAGCGCTGGCCGCCGTATTGGGCCTTGCCGCCGAGAGGTTGCTGGGTGACGAGGGAGTATGGGCCGACGGCGCGTGCGTGGATCTTGTCGGCGACGAGGTGGCCGAGTTTCATCATGTAGATGTAGCCGACGACGATTTCCTGGTCGAACGGTTCGCCGGTGCGGCCGTCGTAGAGGCGGGTCTTGCCGTGTTCGCCGATGAGGGGCTTGAGGTTGTCCTTTTTCTGGAGTTCGCCGGCTTCCTTGAGAAAATCACGCACGCCCCAGGTGAGTAGGTCAGCTTGTTTGAACTTGTCGGTGGACTTCTCCTTGATGCCGTCGAAGACGGGGGTGGAGAATTTGAGGCCGAGGAGCCGCGCGGCCCAGCCGAGGTGGGTCTCGAGGAGCTGGCCGACGTTCATGCGCGAGGGCACGCCGAGGGGGTTGAGGACGATGTCGACGGGGGTGCCGTCGGCCAGGTAGGGGAGGTCTTCCTCGGGGACGATCTTGGCGACGACGCCTTTGTTGCCGTGGCGGCCGGCCATCTTGTCGCCGACGGAGAGTTTGCGCTTGGAGGCGATGTAGACTTTGACGGATTTGATGACGCCGACGTCGACTTCATCACCGGCCTCAACGCGCTCGATCTCCTGGTCGTGATGGGATTGGAGGTCGTCGAACTTCTTTTTGAAGTTGCCGATGATCTCGTTGATTTTGTTACGGATGGGCGAGGGGTCGATCTCGATGCGGTCGTAGACTTGCGCGAGTTTTCGCAGGAGGGTCTTGGTGATCTTCCGGTTGGCGGGGATGATGATCTCTCCGGTTTCACTGTTGACGACGTCCAGGGGGATTTTTTCGCCGAGGAGGATGTTGCTCAGCGCTTCGGTGAGTTGCTCGCGCAGAGTGTCCATCTTGCCGCGGTGTTCCTCATTGGCGGCCTTGCTGGCCTTGCGGGCTTCGCGCGCATCGGCCTTGCCCAGCACTTCGCCGGCTTTCTTGGCGGTCACTTTCACGTCCATCACGATGCCGTAGGTGCCGCTGGGGACCTTGAGGCTGGTGTCTTTGACGTCGGCGGCCTTCTCGCCGAAGATGGCACGCAGGAGCCTTTCCTCGGGTGCCAGCTCGGTTTCGCTCTTGGGGGTGATCTTGCCGACGAGGATGTCGCCGGGCTTGACTTCGGCCCCGGTGCGAATGACGCCGTCGGCGCTCAGGTTCTTGAGGGCTTCCTCCCCAAGGTTGGGGATGTCGCGGGTGATTTCCTCGGGGCCGAGCTTGGTGTCGCGCGCCGCCACCTCGAACTCGTCGATGTGGATGCTGGTGAACACGTCGTCCTTGACGATGCGCTGGCTGATCAGGATGGCGTCTTCGAAGTTGTATCCGTTCCACGGCATGAAGGCGACGAGGACGTTGCGCCCGAGGGCGAGCTCGCCCTCGGCGGTGCAGGGGCCGTCGGCGATGATCTGGCCCCTCTTGACGGAGTCGCCGCGAGCGACGAGGGCCTTCTGGTTGATGCAGGTGGCGGCGTTGCTGCGCATGAATTTGCGCAGGCGGTGGACCCACACGCCTTCGCCGGGGTCGTGTTTGATTTTTTTCTTGGTCTCGGGGATTTTGCCGTCGCGGGTGATGATGATGGCGTCGCCGGTGACGCTGACGACTTTGCCGGCTTCCGTGGCGATCAAGACGGCCTGGCTGTCGCGTGCGACCCGTTCCTCGAGGCCGGTGGCGACGTAGGGGCTTTCCGTGACCATCAACGGGACGGCCTGGCGCTGCATGTTGGAGCCCATGAGCGCGCGGTTGGCGTCGTCGTGCTCGAGGAACGGGATGAGGCCGGCGGCGACGCTGACGAGTTGCTTGGGGGACACGTCCATGTAGTTGACGCGGTCGGGTTCGACTTCGATGAAGTCGCCCTTGCAGCGGCAGAGGACGCGGTCGGTGGTGAAGTGGCCCCTGGTGTCGATGGTGGAGTTGGCTTGGGCGATGATGAAGCCTTCTTCGCGGTCGCCGGTAAGGTAGTCGAGGTGTTCGGTGACGCGTCCGTTGTGGACGCGCCGATAGGGGGTCTCGATGAACCCGAATCCGTTGACGCGCGCGAACGTGGCAAGCGAGGCAATGAGGCCGATGTTGGGGCCTTCGGGTGTTTCAATGGGGCAGATGCGCCCGTAGTGGGAGGGGTGGACGTCACGGACTTCAAATCCGGCGCGGTCGCGGCTGAGGCCGCCGGGCCCAAGGGCGCTGAGCCGGCGTTTGTGGGTGAGCTCGGCCAGCGGATTGATCTGGTCCATGAACTGGCTGAGCTGGCTGCGGCCGAAAAAGTCGCGGACGACCGCGCTGAGGGCCTTGGGGTTGATGAGCTTGGCGGGCGTCATGGTCTCGATGTCCTGGTCGAACAGGGTCATGCGTTCCTTGACGAGGCGCTCGGTGCGGGCGAGTCCGACGCGGCACTGGTTGGCGAGGAGCTCGCCGACCGTGCGGACCCGCCGGCTGCCGAGGTGATCGATGTCGTCGAGCGAGCCTTCGCCTCGCTTGAGTTTGAGGAGGTATTTGGTGGCGTTGACGAGGTCAACCTTGGTCAGGATGCGGGAGGTTGATTTGTCGTCGAACCCGAGTTTTTGGTTGACCTTGTAGCGGCCGACGCGGCCCAGATCGTAGCGCTTGGGGTCGAAGAAGAGACGCTTGATCAGGGCGCGGGCGTTCGCGGGCGTCGGTGGATCGCCGGGACGGAGTCGCCGGTAGATGTCCTTGAGGGCTTCCTCCTCGTTCTTGGTGGGGTCCTTCTTGAGGCACTTGATGAGGATGCCGTCGTCGACGGACGTGTCGACGACACGCAGTTTTTGAATGCCCGCGTCGGCGAGCTGCTTGACGACCGCCTTGGAGAGGGGTTCAAAGGCGCGCGCGACGACGTTGTCGGTGGCCAGGTCGACCTCGTCCTTGATGAGGACTTTGTTCTGAATGTCCTCGATCTTGTCGGCTTCCTTGACGGTGAGTTCCTCGATCTCGTAGAAGAGCTTGAGGACTTCCTCGTCGGTGCCGCGGATGGTGGCGTCGCCCTTGGACGGCTTTTCGCCGCGAGCGTCGGCGTCCAAGAACGCCAGCGCCCGGAAGAATGTCGTGGTGAGGAATTTCCGCCGGCGCTTCTTGCGGTCGAGGTAAATGTAAAGCAGGTCGCCAGTGTCGAATTGCGCCTCATACCACGACCCGCGGTCGGGGATGATCCGGAACGAATGCAGCAGCTTGCCGTTGGGGTGCGTGGTGGCCTCGAAGGCCAGACCGGGCGAACGGTGGAGCTGGCTCACGATCACGCGCTCGGCACCGTTGATTACGAAGGTGCCTTGCGGGGTCATCAACGGCAGTTCTCCCATGAACACCTTCTCCTCTTTCGCGCCGCGCATTTCCTCGCGCAGGCGGAAGGTGACGTGCAGGGGAGCGCCGTAGGTCAGGCCCTCGCGCAAGCACTCGAGCCAGTCGAGCTTGGAGTCGCCGATCTCGTAGCAGGCGTATTCGAGCTTGGTCTTGCCATCGTAGCTCTCGATGGGGAAGACCTCATGGAACACGGCCTCGAGGCCCGTGTTCTTGCGCTTCTTGGGCTCCACCGCGTTCTGGAGGAACTCGTCGTAGGAGTTGACCTGAATCTCGATGAGGTCGGGCGGGGCGATGACTTCCTCGATTTTCCCGAAGTTTTTGCGTTCTGCGACTCGATGTGGCATTGGGGCTTTCTGGTTGGCGGCGCCGCGCGGCGCGGCCCTTGGGTTCGCTTAGACGGCTGTAGGCAAAGCTCCCGCTCCCGCAGGTGGCCTGCCTCGTTCACGCTGATTCAGTTGGCTCGGACGTGCGCTGACGTGGTGTGCTGGGTGTGTTGGTGTCGGGTGTCTGAGTTTCGCGCACCCGGCCGGCGCAGCTCGCGCCGCGACCGGCCGGGACGCGGTGGAGTCATTTGACTTCGACCTTGGCGCCGGCGTCTTCCAGCTTCTTCTTGGCGGTGTCGGTGTCAGCCTTGTTCGCGGCCTCGAGGATGGTCTTGGGGGCGCCTTCGACGAGGGCCTTGGCCTCGGCGAGGCCGAGTCCGGCCTTGATTTCTCGGACGGCCTTGATGACGGCGATCTTCTTGTCCGCCGGGGCGGACACGAGCACGACGTCGAAGGAAGTCTTGGCCTCGGCGGGCGCGGCAGCGGCGGCGCCGCCCGCGGCGGGTGCGGCGGATGCAGCCGCAACGGGCGCGGCGGCGGTGACGCCCCACTTGGCTTCGAGTTGCTTCACGAGGTCGGCGGTTTCCAGGACCGTGAGCTTGCTCAGGTCTTCAACGATTTGGGCGATGTCGGGCATGGTTGCTTTCTGTTTCGTCGCCCCCGGAGCCCCGGGGAATTGTGCCCGCAGCCGCGGGCCGACGAGTTACGTGTGGTGGTTCGTGTTTTTGCTGTGTTCCTGCCCCGCAAACGGGCGGGGCGAGATTGGTCTGGCGCGCGGCCGCTCGTCAGGGGTTCGGCTGACGCTGGCGGCAGCGCTTTTGTTCAGGCAGGCGCCGCGCTTTCCTTGTCGGCGCGCGCCTTGAGCACGCGCGCGAGCTGGCTGGCGGGCGTATTGAGCAGGCAAACGAGCCGGGTGGCGGGCGCCTTGAGCAGCCCGAGGAACTTGGAGCGCAGAACCTCGATGGAGGGCAGGTCGGCAAGGGCCTGAATGTCGCCGGCCTCGAGCCTGCGGTTGTCGAGATAACCGAACCGGGTCTTGGGTTTCTCGAATTCAGCCTGATAATTCTTGAGCATCTTTGCCGCCGCGGAGACATCCTTGGAGCCAGTGATGACGGCAAGTTGCCCATTGAGCAATCCGTTGAGGTCGCCGACGCCTGCTTCCCTGGCTGCGGCGCGGAAGATGGAGTTCTTGACGACGTGCACCTCGGCGTTCGCCCGGGCGAGTCGCTTGCGGAGTTCCGTGAACTGCAGAACATTCAACCCGCGGTAATCGACGACGAGAAAGAACGGCGCGGCATTGAGCCGCGTGACGTATTCGGCGGTGATGAGTTTCTTTTCGGCGCGCATGATCTGTGGGGGTATAGGGGTAGAGTTCGGGTGGCGGCTCAGTGGGTGCCAGCGTGCACGTCCTTGATGTCGATGCGAATGCCCGGGCTCATGGTTGCGGAAAGCGTGATGCTCTCGACAAACTGTCCTTTGGCGGCTGAAGGGCGTGCCTTGAAAATCGTGTCGATGACCGTCCGCGCGTTCTCCTCCAGTTGCTCGGGTGGAAAGCTGGCCTTGCCTACGACGACGTGCACGTTGCCCGACTTGTCGGTCTTGAATTCAACCCGGCCGGCTTTGACTTCCTTGACGGCCTTGGCGGTGTTGTCGGTCACGGTGCCGGTCTTGGGATTGGGCATGAGCCCGCGCGGACCGAGGACTTTGCCGAGCTTGCGAACCTCGGTCATCGCCTCGGGCGTGGCTATCGCGACGTCGAACTCTGACCAGCCTTCGACGCATTTCTTGATGAGGTCGTCAAATCCCACGTGCTCCGCGCCCGCGGCGCGCGCTGCATCGGCGGCGTCGCCGGGCCGTGCGAAGACGAGGACGCGGACGACCCTGCCGCTGCCGTGCGGGAGCGGGACGGTGCCGCGGATCATCTGGTCGCTCTGCTTCGGGTCGATGCCCAGCTTGAACGCAAGGTCCACGGTCTCCACGAACTTCGCCCGCGGAAACTTCGCGAGGACGCCGACGGCCTCCTTGAGCGGATAGTGTTTCGCGGCGTCGTAATTCTCGGCGCCCTTCTTCCAACGCTTGCTGTGTTTGGTTGCCATTTCCAGTGCTTGCGGTCTTGACGGATGCCCCGGCGGCATCCTCCCGCAATTGTTTAGTTTTCGACCTCGATGCCCATGTTGCGGGCGGTGCCACAAATCATCCGAAAGCCCGCTTCCTCGGTGGTCGCGTTCAGGTCCTTCATCTTGAGCTTCACGATGTCCAGGACCTGTTTGCGGGTGACTTTGCCGACCTTTTCCTTGTTCGGCTGCTTCGAGCCGGAGGCGATGCCGGCGGCCTTCTTGAGCAGCACGGCGGCGGGCGGCGACTTGGTGATGAAGGTGAACGACTTGTCCTGAAACACCGAGATGACCACGGGGATGATGAGCCCGGGCTGGTCCTTGGTGGCGGCGTTGAATTCCTTGCAGAAGCCCATGATGTTCACGCCGTGCTGGCCAAGCGCGGTGCCGACGGGCGGCGCGGGATTGGCCTGTCCGGCGGGGAGCTGGAGCTTGATTTCTGCTGTCTTCTTCTTTGCCATGCGTCTTGGGCGTTGGGTTCAGGCGCGCCCGTCCGCGGGCGCGGTGTTGAGATCAGGACTTCTCCACCTGCCAGTATTCGAGTTCCACCGGTGTGTTGCGTCCGAAGATGTTCACGGTCACCTTGAGCTTGCCGCGCTCGGGCTCGATTTCCTCGATCACGCCGCTGAAGTTCAAGAACGGGCCGTCGTTGATCTTGATGGTCTCGCCAATCTCAAAGTTGACCTTCGGTTTCTCGGTGTCCTCCGAGTCGGAGATCTGCTCCTTGATCACCGCGATTTCGTCCGGCATCACCGCCACGGGGCGCTCGCCGCCGACAAATCCGATGATGCCCTGCGTTTCCCGGATGAAATACCACGGCTTCTCCATGACGCGGCGGTTCTCGTCCAGCAGCGCAATGTCAATGTAGACGTAGCCGGGATGCAGCTTGCGCGTGCTCACGGATTTCTTGCCGCCGCGCACCTCGACCACCTTTTCCATCGGGACGAGGACTTCCTTGATGTAGTCCTGCATCTCTTCCGCCTTCATGCGGCGTTCGATGCTGTCCTTGACCTTCATTTCCTGGCCGGACAGCGTATGGATGGCGAACCATTGGCTCTGCATAATCAATCCGGTTGAATCAGGTGCGGAGGAACTTGAGCACGAGGGTGACCAGAAAATCCACCAGCACGGTGAACGCCCCGATGAGCACCGTCGACACGAGCACCACCGTCGTCGAGCCCTTGAGCTCGCCAAAGGTCGGCCACGTGCACTTCTTGAGTTCGACCTGCGTGTCCTGCACGTAGTGGGCAAAACGCAGCAGATGGCCCTTGCGCCACATCCATCCGAAGAGGACGGCGACGACAACGAAGGCGATGATCGTGCTTGTGCTCATTTCACTGCTGCAAACGCTGCTGGCGGAGGGGGGGGGATTCGAACCCCCGAGGGCCTTGCGACCCTAACGGTTTTCAAGACCGCCGCATTCGACCGCTCTGCCACCCCTCCGGTGGCTGAGAATCTGGCACGGCGTGAGGGACTCGAACCCCCAACCAACGGTTTTGGAGACCGCTACTCTACCAATTGAGCTAACGCCGTAAACCATCGAGAAGCTGGTTTGTGTCGTTCAGCGAACCGTCCAGGACGGGGATCTCCCGACCCGGCCACAGGCTCGTCATCACTAGGCGATGACTTCGCTCACGCGTCCGGCGCCGATGGTCCGGCCGCCCTCTCGAATCGCGAACCGCTGGCCCTTCTCCATCGCGATCGGCGCGATCAGCTCGATGTCCACCGAGACGTTGTCGCCCGGCATCACCATTTCCACGCCCGCGGGCAGACTCACGTTGCCCGTCACGTCCGACGTGCGGAAATAGAACTGCGGACGATACTTGTTGAAGAACGGCGTGTGACGGCCGCCCTCGTCCTTGGTCAACACGTAGACCTCGGCCTTGAACTTGGTGTGCGGCTTGATCGATCCGGGCTTGGCGAGCACCATGCCGCGTTCGACTTCTTCCTTCTTGATGCCGCGCAGCAGCACCCCGACGTTGTCACCCGCCTGCGCGGAGTCGAGCAGCTTGCGGAACATTTCGATGTCCGTTGCCACGGTCTTGCGCGTGTCCTTCAGACCGACGATCTCGACCTCCTCCATCTTCTTGAGGAGACCACGCTCGACGCGGCCGGTGACGACCGTGCCCCGACCTTCAATGTTGAACACGTCCTCCATGCACATCAGGAAGGGCTTGTCCACCTCGCGCATCGGCAGCGGGATGAAGCTGTCCACCGCGGCGAGAAGCTTCTGGATCGACTCCTCGCCCTCGGGTGTGCCCGCGAGCGCAGCCGCGGAGCTGCCGCGGATGATCGGCGTGGTGTCGCCGGGGAATTGATACTTGTTGAGCAAGTCGCGGATTTCCATCTCGACGAGGTCAAGCAGTTCCTTGTCGTCCACGAGGTCCACCTTGTTGAGGTAAACCACGATCGCCGGGACGCCGACCTGCCGCGCGAGGAGGATGTGCTCGCGCGTCTGCGGCATCGGGCCGTCGGCGGCGCTCACGACGAGAATCGCGCCGTCCATCTGCGCCGCGCCGGTGATCATGTTCTTCACGTAGTCGGCGTGGCCGGGGCAATCGACGTGCGCGTAGTGGCGTTCCGTGCTCTGATACTCGACGTGCGACGCGGCGATCGTGACCGTCTTGGTCTCGTCGCGCACGGTGCCGCCTTTCGTGATTTCGGCATACGAAATCTGGCTGGCAAGTCCCTTGCGGGCCTGCGTGGCGACGATCGCCGCCGTGAGCGTGGACTTGCCGTGGTCAACGTGCCCGATGGTGCCGACGTTGACGTGGGGTTTCGTTCGTTGGAATGCTTCTTTTGCCATTGCGTGTCGTGGTTGTTAGTTTGTCGCTGACATTTTGCGGTGGAGCCCATGACCAGGTTTGAACTGGTGACCTCGTCCTTACCAAGGACGCGCTCTACCGACTGAGCTACATGGGCGATTGAAAGCGCTTCAATTCTGCCGCCCTTCAAAGCGAAAAAAAATCATCGCCCGCATTCGCTGGCCTTTCGCCGTAGGTGCGGGCCGATGAGTGTTTACGCTTCTTACTGCGCTCGAATTCGTTGCGAAAATAGGGAGGGGTAAACCTCGTGTAACGGGTTTTTTCACGGCACCAAGAAACCGGGCGCATCTCAGTTTATGGCGCCCCTCACCCCGTTCCTCCCCCCCCTCGTCCGACGAGGGGAGAGGGTTGCAATGAACTGAGATGCGCCCCACGCGCCTCGCTGCTTGTCATCGCCGGTGTGATCGCTAGCCTTCGCCTCAATCATCATGCAACTCGCCGACCTCAAGTGGCCCGATGTCCAGGCCCTCAGCAAGGACACGCCCGTCGTCTTCCCCGTCGCCGCGCTCGAACAGCATGGACGCCACATGCCCGTCTTCACCGACAGCCTCCTCTGCGGCGAAATCATCCGCCGCGCGAGCGAGCGCCTCGGCGACTGCGTGCTTTTCGCGCCACTCCAGTGGCTCGGCAACTCCGAGCATCACATGGACTTTCCCGGCACGCTCTCCGCCGCGCCCCGCGCGTATCTCGATTTGCTTGGCGGGCTGATGGACAACTTCATCACGCACGGCTTCCGGCGCATCGTCTTCATCAACGGCCACGGCGGCAACGACGTGCCCGGCAAACAGGCCGTGTTCGAGCTGCGCCAGAAACATCGCGCGCGGCGCGACCTGCTCCTGCTCTTCGCGACCTACTGGCTGCTCGGCGGCAAGCCGCACGAGGTCAACCGCGACATCAAGCAACAGCGCATGGGCCACGCCTGCGAGTGGGAGACGAGCATGATGCTCCGCCTCGCGCCGCACCTCGTCGGCGACTTGAAGAAGGTCGAACCGGTCGAGTTTGGCAACCCGTTCGAGCCGGCGAACCGCGGCTGGATCATGGGCGACCGCAGCGTGCCCGGCCACATCGGCGACCCGCGCTTTGCCACGGCGGACAAGGGTGAAACCATCTTCCGGGTGTTCACGGACGACGTGGTCAAGCTCCTCGAACGCATCCTCAAGTGGGATGGGCGATCGTGGAACGGATGAAGTTCCGTGAGAATGCAACCCGAGAATCCCGTCTTCGTGCGCCCCACCTCCCCATGAGTGATGTGCCCGCTCATCGTCCGGCTGCCTGGAAGTGGCTCGTCTGCGGACTGCTCCTGCTTGCGTCCATGCTGCTCTATATGGACCGGCAGACGCTGCCGAATGTCTCGGTCCGCATCACCACGGAGTTCAAGCTCTCGGAGGCGCAATACGGCACGCTCGAGATGTGCTTCGGCTACGCGTTCGCGGTCGGCGCGGTCAGCTTCGGCGTCATCGCGGACAAGTGGAGTGTCCGCTGGCTGTATCCCTGCGTCGTGATGTTGTGGTCGCTGATGGGCTTCGCCACGGGGCTCGTGAAAAGCTACGAGGGCTTGCTGGTGTGCCGCACGCTGCTCGGCCTGTTCGAGGCGGGCCACTGGCCGTGCGCGCTCAAGACCACGCAGCGCCTGCTCTCGCGCGAGCAGCGCACGATGGGCAACAGCGTGCTGCAAAGCGGCGCGTCCATCGGCGCCATCACCACGCCGCTCATCATGACGTGGATGCTCGCGGGCCGGACGGAGGAGGGGGCGTGGCGGATGCCGTTCCTGGTCATCGGCAGCTTCGGACTCGTGTGGATGGTCGCATGGTTCGCGCTGCTCAAGCCGCAGGATTTCGACACGCCTGCCGTGGTGGAGACGGACAAAGCCGGCGAGCCCGCGGCGAACCAGCCCGACCGGCCGTTCTTCGAGGTCATCCTCAGCCGGCGCTTCCTCGCGCTCGTGGTGGTGGTCGCATGCATCAACACCTGCTGGCAGATCATCCGCGCGTGGCTGCCGAAGTTCCTCATCCAGGGGCGCGGCTACGCGGAGCCGGAGGCGCTCTACTTCAACTCGCTCTACTA
The DNA here is from genome assembly GCA_016871675.1 of Verrucomicrobiota bacterium. NCBI lineage: Bacteria > Pseudomonadati > Verrucomicrobiota > Verrucomicrobiota bacterium. The sequence continues at coordinate 32,911 of VHCN01000016.1, read as the reverse complement.
CGTGGCGACGGATGTGGGCTGTCTCGCCGCGGGCGCGGCGTCGCTGTGGCTGGTCAGGCGCGGGCAGCCTGTGCATCGCTCGCGCGCGACGGTGTTCGGCGTTTGCGCGCTGCTGTGCGCGCTCACGGGCGCAATCTCGTGGCTGCCGCGCGGCTGGCCTTTGCTGGGAGTGCTGCTTGTGATTGCCGCCGGCTCGCTCGGGTTGTTCCCGTGCTACTACTCGTTCAGCCAGGAACTCAGCACGAAACATCAGGGCAAGGTGACGGGCACGCTGGGTTTCGTCGCTTGGGTCACGTCGTCGCCGTTGCAGTGGGTGTTTGGCAGGCTTTACGACACCACGAAGTCCTTCGACCTCGGCATCGCCCTTGCCGGGCTCGCGCCGCTCATCGGCTTCATCGCGTTGACCTTGTTGTGGGGAAAGGACAGTGATGCCGCCGCCCAGCCGAGTCCGCCCCGCGCTGCTCAAACACCCGCGGCAAAGCCACCGAACTCAAGATGAAAGTCCACTTCTTCGGCGCCACGCGCACCACGACCGGCTCGATGTATCTCTTCGAGGTGAACGGCCGCCGCATCCTCGTCGAGTGCGGGCTGTTTCAGGGTCGGCGCGAGGAATCCATCGCGCGCAACTGCTGCTTCCCGTTCGACCCGAAGATGCTCGACTGCGTCGTGCTCAGCCACGCGCACATCGACCATTGCGGCAACCTGCCGAACCTCTGCAAGCAGGGCTTCACCGGCAACATCTACTGCACCTTTGCCACGCGCGACCTTGCGAGCATCATGCTTGAGGATTCCGCGGGCATCCAGAAGGACGACGCGGCGTTCGTCTCCAAGCAGCGCGCGAAGAAGGGGCTGCCACCGGTCGAACCGCTCTACTCCGCGACCGATGCCGAGATGGCCATCCGCCAGTTCGTTGCCATCAACTACGACCGCCCGATGCCTGTGGCCGACGGCGTGACGGTCACCTTCCGCGACGCGGGGCACATCCTTGGCAGCGCGCAAGTGGTGCTCGACGTGCGCGAGGGCGGCCGCACGTTCCGCTGGCTCTTCAGCGGCGACGTCGGCCGCGGCGACGACGACATCCTGCGCGACCCGCAGCCGGTGGAAGACGTGGACTTCCTGCAAGTCGAGAGCACCTACGGCGACCGCGAGCACTTCGTGAAGGCCTCCGCCCGCGAGGAGGCTGGCCGGATCGTCCACGAGACGCTTTCGCGGGGCGGCAAGGTCATCATCCCGGCGTTCAGCGTCGGCCGGACGCAGCAGGCGGTCTACGCGCTGCATCAGGCGATCCTCGCCGACCGGCTGCCCCGCGTGCCGGTGTTCGTGGACAGCCCGCTGAGCGTGAACGCGACCGAGGTTTACCGGCTCCACCCGGAGTGCTTCAACGAGTCCATCTACAAATTCCTGCGCGACGTGGCGAACCCGTTCGCGATGGAGAACCTCACCTACATCCGCGACTCGATGCAGTCGCGGAAGCTCAACGAGCTGAAAGGCCCGGCCATCATCATCAGCGCGTCCGGCATGTGCGAGGCGGGGCGCATCCGGCACCACCTGATCAACCACATGGGCGATGCCGCGAATCTCGTGCTCTTCATCGGCTTTTGCGCGGAGCACACGCTCGGCGCGCAAATTCTCGCGGGCAAATGCCCCGTGAACATCTTCGGCGAACCCCACGAAGTCCGCGCGCAAGTCGCCCGGCTCGACGCCTTCTCCGGCCACGCGGACAAGCACGAGCTGCGCGAATACGTCCGGCGACTCACCGGGAACCTCCGGAAGATCTTCGTGATCCACGGCGAGGAGTCGCAGGCGCTCGCCTTTGGCGACACGTTGCGCAAGCTCCGGCCGCGGGCCGAGGTCCACGTGCCCGAATACAAGCAGCACTTCGAAGTGTGACGGGCGGCGACTCTTGAATGGAATCCGCGCGCGGCTTCGTCCATAGTCGCCGCGTCATGAACTCGAACGGGCCGGGCGGCTTTCCTCAACTCGTCCTTCTCGCCGCCGGCTTGATGCTGGTCACGCCGCCTTCGTTCGCGATGGCGCAACACGACGACCACCCCCAGGGCGCAAAGGCGGACAAGCCCGTCGTGTTCCTCGACAAGAGCCCCGTGATCGTGAAGTTCCAGCTCGGCCGGCTCTCGAATGAGCAGCTCCTGCTCGTGGATCGCGAGGACACGCACGCGAAATTCGCCCCCGTTCACGAGGCCATCGTGGCCCGGCCTGGCATCGCCGTGAAGTTCAAGCAGGACGCCCTCGCCGCGCTCGCGAAAATCAACAAGTCCGACGTGCCGACGGAGATTCTCGCGGGCATCCGGCGGCTCAAACCCGAAGACGCGAAGGTGCTCGCCGAGTTGTCCCGGCTGCTCGCCTCGCAGAAGCCGGCCGAATTGGAAAAGCACCAGCCCGACCTTGAGACGCTCGCGGGCGGCGACGGCCCGGCGTCCGCGCGTCAGGCCGCGTTCGCGGCGCTCATCGCGATCCGCCCCGCGGATGCGTTGTGGACTTTCGCGGACGGCAAGCCGGGCGCCCTCGCGAACCTGCTCGGCGGCGTGCCCCTCGTGGCTGACGGCGCGAAGCGCGCAGCGTTCGTCGCGAGGACGCTTCCCCTGCTCAAGCCCGGTGGCGACGCAGTTGTGCGACGCGCGGCGATTTCGGCCGCGGCGGTGATGGGCGGGCACGAGGCGGAGGTGTTCAACGCGCTCGCGGCACTCGCCGCCGCGGGCATCGACGCGCCGGACTGCGCCCGCGCGGCGCTCGCCCTGCCGCGCGACAAGTGGCCGGAGGGGCAGATCAAGCCCTTCGCCGACGCGCTGCTTGTCGCCGCCCGGAAAGTGCCGGAGGCGCAGCGGACGCAGGATGACTTCCTCGACATGACGCAACTCGGCGTCGCGCTTGCGGCGAAACTCCCGCGCGACGCGGGCGCGCCCCTCGCGACGGCGTTTCGCGGGCTCGGCGTGAACGTGCTGCGGCTGCGAACGCTTCACGAGCAGATGTTTTTCGACAAGGTCCTGCTGCTCGCGGAGGCAGGCAAGCCGATCGAACTGGTGTTCGAGAACACGGACGCGATGCCGCACAATTTTGTGCTCACGCTCCCGGGCGCGCTCGACGAAATCGGCGCCGCGGCCGAAAGGATGCAACCCGTGCCCGACGCGCAAGGCCGGCTTTACGTCCCGGTGTCGCCGAAGATCCTGCAGGCGACGAAGATGTTGAATCCGTCCGAGAGCGCGCGGCTTCGGTTCACCGCACCTTCGGCCCCGGGTGACTATCCGTATGTGTGCACGTTTCCCGGCCACTGGCAGCGCATGCGCGGCGTGCTCAGGGTGGTGAAAGACCTCGACGAGCACCTCGCGAAGGCGCCGGAAGAACCGGCCGCGCCGGTGATCACGGAGTGGAAGCTTGCCGACCTCGAGCCCGACCTGCCGGAGCTCGCGCGCGGGCGGGCCTTCGAGAAGGGCCGCGCGCTGTTCACCACCATCGGCTGCGTCGCGTGCCACAAAGTCGGCAAGGAGGGAGTGGATTACGGACCCGAACTCACCGGCGTCTTCGCCAAATACAAGGGCGACGCCAAGGCCGTGCTGTCGGAAATCCTCGAACCGTCGAAGATCATCGAGCCGCGATACCGGCCCTACGAGTTCAAGCCGGTCGGGAACAACGAGCCGTTCACGGGCTTCCTCGTGAAGGAGGAGGGCGACACGCTGTTCGTGCAGACGGGTCCCGGCGCAAACCTCATCCAGAAGTTTGCGAAGAAGGACATTGCCTCGCGCACGCCGCAGCCCAGTTCGCTGATGCCCGCGGGGTTGATGAACCTGATGAGCCGCGAGCAGATTCTCGACCTGCTCGCGTTCCTCCAAAGCGGCGGCGACCCGAAGCAGGCGGCTTCCGGCGGCAAGTAGTCCTCGACCCGATCGCGGACGACGACCTACGGCAGTGGCGCGAACTGGATCCGGCTGAACGACGCCGGGTTGAACCCGGCCGTTCCGAACACCCGGCTGGTTCCAGACATCCGGCGCGAGTCCCACCCGGCAAGTTCCATCGTCACGTGCCCGCGCTGCGCAAAAAAGAAGCGCGATTCGCCGCGCCGGGCGGGAAGGGCCTCGGCCCTTGCCGGGGCGAAATCCACTCGCGTCACTCGCGCCAACGGGACTTCGATGTCGTTCCCGCCGATGTGAAACACGAGCCTGCCATCGCGCAGGGTTTTGAGCGGGCCGACGACCGTGTCGTGATTCACGAGGCGCGCAAGATCCAGCGCGGGATTGGCCGCGGGCGCCGCGGGCGTGTCGAACCGGCCGTCCCACTCGGTCACGCGCAAGTTCCAGATGCGAACCGCGCCGACGCCCTGATGCACGAAGCGCACGCCCGTGCCCCCGGCGTTGAAGCCGTCCGGGTCGGACCAAGTCTTGATGAGCGCCCCGTCGGCGTAGAGCGCGATGATGTTCTGCGGGCGGTCCGTGCGGATGGCGATGCGCGAGCGGTTGGTCTGATTGAAGGAGGAGATCACGCTCTGCCCGAGCTGCTTCAAGGGGGCGGCCTTGGACACATGCAGCACGCTGAGCACGGGGTTGTTCAATTGGAGCGAGTAGAACGCGCCGAAGTCCGGCTCGTTTTCCTTCGCGCGCAGGCTCACGGGCTGCAGCGAGTCGGTGTAGAGCGCGATGGCGAGGTTGAACGTTCCGCGCCACGCCATCTCGAACTCGATGTTCGAACGGTCGGGCAGCTTGAGGTCGCGCGCAAGGCTCGCTGACTGCGACGCGGTGAAGGCGCCGTTCACGTAGCGCCACTGCCCGGAGTTTTCGATGCCCTGCACCCTGCCATGGGTCCACCCCTCAAGCCCGGTGGGACCGTCGAACAGCAGCGCCGCGGGCGGCGGCACGGGGAGAATCGAGCGCACGCGCGCGCGCGGCAGCGCGAGTTTCCCGGCGAACCACGTGTCGAGCACCACGCTGTCCGCGTCCAGCGAGAGCAAGCCGCCGGACAGTTCATCGTCATTCACAAGCTGCACGTGGCAGAAGTTCTCCGGGCGCGAAGCCGGTGGCGGCTGGGAGCCGAGGTGGATTTCGCTGAAATTCGTGAGCGCAAACTGAATCGGGGCGCCGACATCGGGATGATTCCACCGCAACTCACCGCCGGGCCGGATGGAGTGGAGTGTTCCGTAGAGCAGGTCACCATTGTGAAACAGCAGCGCGTGGCGCGGCGGTGGGACAAGGTTCGATTGCGCGCCCGAGGGGAACGCGGCGAGCGCGAGGAGGGAGAGGAGGAGGAGATGAGGACTACGCGCAAGATTGGGAGGGAAACAGTTTGTCCACGCCCGCACGCAGTCTGCCGTAATCCTGATCCTGCTCTTGAACTTCATCCCCATTCCCTCCCTCATCGCTGGACCTCCGTCCCGAAGAAGTCCAGTTCGTCCGCCGAATTCCCCGGCCGCGCCGGGTTGAACTCCAGCGATCGAACCCATGCGGCGCCGAGCGACACGGGTCCAAAGTTTGGGCTCACTCCGCCCGCAAGCGATCCGTTCCACGTCGCAGCCGCGAGGGTCACGCGCTCGCCCGTGGGCAGGTGCAACTGCACGGAGCCCGGCTGGCGCGGCGGCCGCAATGCGTTGTCCCCCGCGAGAATGATCTCCGTCACGCGCGCGAGCGGGATCGTCAGCTCGGCCTGCGCGGTCGCGATGACGAGCTTGTCGTCACGGACGGATTGCATCCGGCCGGTGACGCGGTCGCTGTTCGCAAGCTTGACGAGGTTCGCGGAGTGATTGGTGTGGGGCTCGCCCTGCGCGTCGCTTTTGCCGTCCCACGCCGAGACGCGCAAGGAACTGATGCGCACGCCCGGCCCGATCCGCTGCGAGTAAAATGTGATGCCCGTTCCCTGTCCGGCAAAGCCCGCCGGGTCGCGCCAGTGCTGGATCTGCTCGCCGTCGGAAAGCAGCGTGATGGAGTTTTGCTGGCGGCTCATGCGAAGCTCGATGCGGGCCTTGTTCTTCAGCGTCATCGCGGGGATTTGCGCCATGCCGAGGTGCATCATGCCGGCGTTGCCCTGGATGCGCATGAGGTTGGCGTAGCCCGAGCCGAGGTTGATCTGGTAGGCGCCCTGGCTGTAGTCGAATCGATCCAGCACGTCGGTGTAGACGTTCACCAGCAGGCCGAGCGGTCCCTGCCATGCGAGGTCGAACTCGATGCGCGCCTGGTCGGGCAGCTTGAAGTCGCGGCCGAGGAAGCCCACGCCCTCGGAAATGAACGCGCCATCCGCATAGCGCCACGGCGCCGCGGGCGCGGCGGGCACCTGCTTGGCGCCTTCCGGACCCGCGCGGATGATAAACTGCGGCCCTTGCGAGCTGATCTTCCACCCGTCCGTGCCGGTCGGCCCCTCGTAATACGAGCCGTGCGGCCCGGTGATGAATGCCATGGAGCGCAGCGAATCGCGCGGCGCGCTCACGCGGCCCGCGAACCATGTCTCCAGCACGACTCGCTCCGAATCGAGCGACACGAGCCTGCCAAGCAACTCGTCGCCGTTGAGAAACACGAACCGGCACGACGCCGCAGAGTTTGTGGGAAGGAGCGGCGACCGGTCGAATCGCACCTGCTGGAGATTGCGCGGGTTGAACTCGATGGGCTGCGCGGCCGCGGGATGCTGCCAGCGCACGCCGCGATGGGGATCGATGCCGAGCAACGCGCCGTGAAGGGACGCGCCATCAAGGAACTGAAGCTGCCCGGTCAGCGCGGGAGATTGGGCCTGCAACGAACAGGCGAAGCAACACACGGCGAGAATCCACGGCTCGCAGAGGCTCGCAAGGCCGCGGGGCATCGGAGGGAGGTGGCCCCGTGGAGCGGCGACACCGCTCTTCGTTGGGCCATCGGTGAAATCCCCGCCGAGGCTCCTCGTTTCCCGCCGCGGTGCAAATCGGGGACGCCCGCCCCAAAACGAATCCGGTGCGGGGCCGCGTTGGGACCGTGGCGGCATCATTCCTCCCGGCTGAACGGCGAATCATCCCAGACGCCGAGGTCGTCCGCGGGCGGCCGAGGCGACTCGGGGTTGAAGAGCAGGTCTTTCACGCTGTCCACGCGCAACGTGACCTTGCCGAAGTTCGCACTCGTGCCGGTGACCTCCGCGCCTTCCCACCGGTCGAGCGTGAACGTGACCGAGTCCCCGCGCACGAGCGAGGCGCGAACATTCCGGCCGGTGGCGTTCGCGGGCGGCGCGTTGGTGTCCGACGGGAAGAAAATCTGTGTCGCGCGTTGAAGCGGAATCTGCAATTCGCCCGCGGGTCCGGCAAACGCGACCTTGCCGTCCTTGATGGCGTTGACCTTGCCGGCAACACGGTCGCTGTTTGCCAGGTGGAGCAGTGTCTCTGACATGGCATTCGTCGGGGTCGAGATTTCCTCACGGCCGTCCCATGCGGACACGCGCAGGTTGCTCACGCGGATGGAGCCGTCGGTGCGCTGCGAGTAGAAGAGAATGCCCGTGCCCTCGGGTTGAGGTCCGCTGACGCGCCACGTTTTGACGTGCGTGCCGTCGGCATAGAGCGCCGCGGTTTCCTTTTCCTTGTTGATGCGCATCTCGAACCGCACCTTGCTGCGGTTGTTCATCTGCGGCACGCGCGCGTTTTCCGTCGCGGAAAAGACCATGCCGCCGCCTTCGTTGACGGTGCGCCGGTAGAGGTAAACGTAGCTGCTGCTGATGTAAAACTGGTAGCCTGCGTTGTAATCCATGCGGTCAATCACGTCCGTGTAGAGCGCGATGCGCATGCTGGGCATCGTCTTCCACGCCAGGTCGAACTCGACGCGCGCGACCGGCGGCAGCTTGAAGTCGCGCCCGAGCGTGCCGGACGCGGTGGAGATGAAGCCGTTGTTCTTGAAGGTCCACGCCGGGGTCGCCGGCGGCCGGGGACCGTCCCCACCCACGATGCCGCCGATGATCGCCGCGGGGTTGATGAGCACGGGTCGCGCAACGCCGCCCATCACCACGCCGGAGCCGCCGAACTTCCAGCCGCCGTCATTGAGCGGCCCCTCGTAAATCAGCGCGTTGCCCGCGCCGTTCACCGCGATGGCGCGAAGTTCCTTGCGCGGCGCGCGCAGCTTGCCGCCAAACCACGAATCGATCACCACGACCTCCGCGTCGAGCGAGACGAGTTCGCCGATGACCTCGTCCCCGTTGGCGAAGCGGAACCGGCACGAGGCCGGGGCGGTTGTCGCGATCTGACGCGGCGCGGCGAATCGCACCTGATGGAGGTTGCTTGAGGCGAACTCGATGGGTTGCTTGACGCCCGGGTGCTTCCAGCGGACGCCGGTTTGCGCATTGATGCCATCGAGCGCGCCCAGCAACATCGAGCCGTCGAGAAACTCGAGCGAGGACGCGGGTGCCGGTGCGGGTGCATTTGTCGCGTCGGCGCTGAACCCGCACTGCGCTGCGACGAGCAGCCAGACGATCGCGGTTGCCCGCACGCAGGTTCCGGGCGCGGACTCGCGGGCATGCGTTCGAAAGGAGTCCCGTTCCATCGGAAACCGGAAATCGGAAATTGGAACTCCAGACTTAGCGTTCATAAATCGGCAGGAACCGGTAGTTCAGCGCAAGCGAGAGCAGCGACGCGGTCGTGGAGAACGTGGAGCCAAACTGTCCTTCCCAGCTCCCCTCGGCGGTCTGCGAGGCGGAGAGCGTCTTGATGTTTTTCGTGTTCCACGTGCGCCATGAGGCCGGACTGGCATGAAAGTGCGCCTGCGCCGCGTAGTAGAGGTAGTAGTGGTAGTAGTGTCCCTCGCCGGGCGAGCGCTCGAGGTAGTCGATCGCGGACTTGAAGGCCGGATTGGTCTTCTCCTTCGCCAGCGCGAAGCACAGCGCGGCGATCGCGGTGCGCGCACCATTGGGCCCCGCGGCGGAGGTGTAACCAATCCCGCCGTCCGAAGACTGGCAGGTGGTGAAATACTTGAGCCCCTTTTGAATCGCATCCTCCGGCACGGCGATGCCCGCGTTCCGCGCAGCAAAGAGCGCCACCATCTGCGCGCCGCTCACGGTCGTGTCCGCGTCGTTGCTCTCCGGACTGTAGCGCCACGCGCTGTAGGGATTGCGCGATTGCGAGGTGAGGATGAGGTTCACGGCCTTCTGCAACGCCGGGCCGAGGCGGGCGTCGTCCACGGCGCCGTATGCCTCGGCGAGCGCGAGTGCGGCGAAACCGTGGTTATACATCGAGCGGCCGATGTAGCCGGTGTCTTTGTTCTGCTGGGCGAGGATGAACTCGAGTCCCTTGCGGATCGAGAGGTTGTAAGGCCCGTAATTGGGATCATCCCCGTGCGCGAGCATCGCGACGACGGTCAGGCCGACGACCGCAGGCTCGGAGCCGTAGGGCTGGTCCTTCCAGTTGCCCTCGCGGGCCTGCGTCTTGACGAGGAAGCGCAGCCCCTTGACATACATCGCGTCGATGGTGGTCGGGTTGATGTCCGACTTCTCGATGAAGAGCTGTTGGGCGAATGTGGATTGGACCAACGCGACGGCGACCGCGAGCGCGATGATTGCGGCATGCGGCATGCGGCATGCGGCATTGAACCAACACACCGGAGTCCAGTCGTTCGGCATCCCACGTTCCGCATTCTGCATCGGATTCATTTGCCCCCTTGCCTCTCCACCGCGCGGTAGAAATTCTCGAGGGCCTCGCGAAACTCCGCTGGAACGGGCCTTGTCACGCCGCTGGACTTGGTGGTGCCACGCGCACCCGGTGCCACGCCGCGCCCGTCGCCGGGCATGCCGGAGTTCGGCCGGTCGGTGCTCCCGCCCATCAGGTTTCCGCCGGGGTTTTGCCCGGGCGGCCCCATGCCGGGCTGCATTTGCTGGATCATCTGCAATAACTGTTCCATCGCCGCCGGATCCCCGGGTGATGGCTGTGGCGAGCCGCCGCCCTTCTGAATCTGCTCGTTGATGAGGTTGATGATGTCCGAGAAGTGCTGGACGGCGAGCATCTGCGATTTGCGCGCGGATTCGTCGGACTTGTTCTCGAACAGCTTCGACTCGGCCGCGCGGGTTGCGTCCTGCGCTTCCACAAGCAAGTCGACGATCGGGTTGATCCGGTTTTCCAACTGCATCTTCGTCAGGTCCCCGCGCAAGTCCCGCTGCTGGTTCGCGAGCTTTTGCAGCGCGCTCGCGAAGCCGGGATCCACGTCCTTCTGTTCGTCGAGCAGGCGGGTGCGTTCATGGATGTTTACCTCCGCGCCGCGCATGCGGACGTAAGCCATCAGCAGCTTGAGCAGGTCTTCGCCGCCGCCGCCGCCCCCGCCGCCGCCCCCGCCGCCGCCGTCCTCGGAGGGCGGGTCGAGCACTTCGGCCCATGCGTTGAACTTCTTCGTCCACGTTGCGAGCCCGCCCATGGCTTCCATGGAGATGTTCGCGTCGATGAGCTTGCGGATGCGGTCGAGGTCCTCGCCGACGTTCTGCTGTTTCATTTCAAGGCTCACGACGCCGTAGTTGGCGCTTTGCGTGCGCTCGAAGAACCGGCTCATCTCCTCCTGCACGGTTTGCGCCTCGTTGCGCGCGATGCCCTGGTCCTTCGCGAGCGAGTCGTTGGCTTTCTTGAGCCGCGGGGGAAGTTCCTTCGGCTGCAGGCCGATGGTGTCGGGCACCATGCGGTTGATCTTGCCGCCGAGATCCTGCTCGGTGCCGGCGAGCTTCCGAAGCCGCTGCGCGAGCGTGAGCGCCTGCAGGTTGTCGAGGCTCTCGTTCATCTTCTGCTGGAGTTCCTTCAGGTTCTCGAGCGCGTTCTGCTCGGACTCCTGGGCCTTGCCGAGTTGCTCGGCGCGCTCGGGTGGGCTCTTCTGCGCGGCCTTGAGCGCCTGCTGCGCCTGCTTCATGTCGCCCTGTGAAATGTTCTTCATCTGCTGGAGCGCCTCGGTCCATTCCTTGAGCTGCTGCTCTTTGAAAGCCGGGTTGCGCAATGCCTCGGCAACGGCCTTGACGCCTTCCTGCGCGAGTTGCTCGAGCTGGCGCGCGGTCTTGGCCTGCTCGTCGGCCTGTTCGCCGGCCTTCGTCGCCGTTTCCTCGGTCGCCATTTTTTCCTCGGACAGTCGCTTGAGGTCGGTGGTCTTGTTCTCGATGCCCTCCTCCTGCCGTGTGACTTCCTCGAGCCGTGCGAAGACCGCCTCAAGCTGCTGGCGCACCAGCTCCGCGTGCTTGGCGATGCTCACGATGTTGATGCGAAAGACCTGCGATTCGCTCGGCTTGCGCCCGGGCAGGAAGTCCAGGGCTTGCGCGCGAAGTTCCACGGTCGAATCAGGCGGGATGCGCATCACGGCGGGGCTGAACGAGAACGTGTTCGTGAGCCGTTTTTCCTGCGGCGTGCCGGCGGCGGCGCGGAATTCCTTTTTCGGCGCGACGTTGGTCGAGTCGAGGAACGAGATGACTTCCCATGCGAAACCGGATTCCTTCACGCCGAAATCATCTGTCGCGAGAATCCGCAGCGGCAGGACATCGGTCTCGAGGATCGAGAGCTCGGTCGAGAGGTCGGGCATGTCCACGCGCGGCGCGAGGTCTTTCTGCGTTTGCAGCGAAAGCACCCACGGCGCGGCGACTTCGAGGCCGAGTTTGTCGCGCCACGTGAAGCCCGCGTGCGAGCGGCCGTCGAGCTTGAGCGGACCCGAGCGGAAGGAATCGCCGATGACGTCGAGCGTGGCCGCGGGGTCGTTCTCGATGCGCATCTGCGCGCCGGTGAGCTCGCGGTTCACCGTGCCAATCAACACGACGGAGCTGCCCTCGAGCACGTTCATCGCGGCGCTTTGCACCGGCTTGTCCTCGACCGGATACCGCAGGTAGGCGGGGAGCGCGACCATCGCTTGGAGCGATTTCAACGCGGGGCGGTGCGTCGGCACGATCGTCACCCTGCGGCGGACATCGCCGACGCGCACCTTGAGCACGCCGTCGCGCGTCTGGGCGGGAACCTTGAGCGCGACCTGCTTGTCTGCGACTTGCGACGCGAGGCGCTGTTGGGCTTCAAACCGCGCCGACGCGCCGGAAGGCCGCCAGAATGACCGGTAGTTCACGCCGAACCGCACTTCAAACGCCTCGCCGTGCGCGGCCACGATGCGGTCGGGAAGGTTCGTGATTTCCACGAACGTGTATCGCGGGATGTCCGCGACCGGCGCAGCCCAGCGCGTGAAGGCGTTCCAGCTCGCCTGCGAGGCGACGACGCCCGCGAGCACCAGCGGCACGAGCGCCACCGCGAGCCCGAGCGCGAATCCGCGGGCGGGGCGCGGGTTCACGGCCTCGGTGAAATCAAACCGCGCGGCCTCGTCGGCGACCTGCCGGATCGCGGCGCGGCACAAGCCGGCGGACATTCCCGCGGGGCGCTTCGATTCGTCCGAAAGTTCGACGATGCCGAGCAACCGGTCGCCGAGGCGCGGGAATTCGCGCTGCACGATCATCGAGAGCGAACGCCAGTCGCGGCGGTTCCAAACCCAGTGTCGTCCCCACCCGAGTGCGAACCACGCGAGCCCGGCGAGACCTGCGAGCGTGAGCGTGGCGCGCAGCCAGACCGGCGTGTCCCATAGCCGGTCCGAGAAGAAAAGCAGGCTGAAACTCACCGCCAGCGCAAGCAGCGCGCCGCACGCGGCCGCCGTGGTTTCTGTCCGCCAAAGCCGCCGCTCCATCGCCGCGAACTTCGCGCGCAGCGGGTCGGGCAGCGCGAGATGATCGTCGTGAGTGTTCATGGTGTCGCCGATGGTCGCAGAGTTGGACGTTCTCTACCCTGAAAACCTCCGGACGGGAAGCCCGAATACGCGACCGACACGGCGGGACTCATCGGTCCCAAGCTGCCGGTCCACACACCGCGCGCAAATCCTGATTCAAGCGCCCCGACACGATGACCGGGTTGCACTCGCCCGCGCCAGCCGTCACTTCTTTTTCTTCTTCGTCGCCGGCTCAACCTTCGGCGGGGGTGGCTTGGAAATCAGGTCGGCGTCAGGCGGGCTGAACGCGGCCAGCAGCGCGCCGCTGGCGCCGTCCCACATGCGAAGCACGCTGTCCTGGCCACCGGCGATGACGAGCCTGCCGTCGGGCTTCACGGCCGCGGAATACACGAAGTCGGTCGAACCCGGAAAACTCCGCACGGTGTTGCCGCCCTCGGCGACGAGCCGGACCAGATTGTCGCCTGAGGTCGCCACGAACTGGTCGCTCGCACCCACGTAGCAGAGCGAGGTCACTTCCTTCGTCGCGCCCGCGATGGTGCGCTTGCCCTCCCCCGTGTCGAGGCTCCACACCTTGATGTTGTTGTCCGCGCCTGCGCTCGCGATCGTCCGGCCTTCGCGGCGGAAGCTCACGCCGAGCACCTGGTGCGTGTGGCCCTCGAAGGACTTGACGAGTTTCACCTCGGCGAGGTCCCACACTTTCACGAACTTGTCCGCCGCGCCCGACACAAGCCTCGTGCCGTCGGGCGAGAAGTCCACGCCCTGCACGGTGTCGCTGTGCGCGTTCTTCAAGTCGTGCGCGAGCGTGCCGTCGGCGACGTTCCAAATCTTGAGCTGCCCGCTGCGCGACGGGTCGCCCGAGCCGGTCGCGAGCAGTTTGCCGTCGGGGCTGAAGTCCAGCGCGTTCACGCGGCCGCTCAAGGGCGAGCCCGGTTCGCCCGTGCCGATGACGCGCTCGAGTGTCCACGGCGGGTTCAAATCCCACATGACCGCGCTCTTGTCCGTGGAACCGCTCGCGAGCGTCGCCGCGCTGGTGAACTGCAGCGAAACCACCGCGCCGGTGTGGCCCTTGAACACCTCGAACGGCGCGCCCGTCTCGGCACTCCAGGTCCTGACCATTCCATCGTCGCCCGCGGTCGCGAGCGCGCGATTGTCGGGCGAGAACGCGACGATTCGCACCGGCTTCTCCGCGTCCGCCGCGGCTTTCTTCGCCGCGGCGGAATCTGCGTCGGCCTTTTTCTGCGTTTCCTCGGCCTTCGCGACGTCGGCTTTTGCGGTGGCAGTGACACCGGCGGCCTTCTTCGCTTGTGCTTGCGCGAGGGCGAAGTTCTCCTCGGCGGTGGTGTATTTCTTCACCTCGGCGGTCGCGTCTGTGAACGCTTTCGTCAACGGAGCAAGCTTGTCGTTCACGGTCTTGGCCGCCGCTGCGGCATCGGTGAACGCCTTGTCGAGGTTTGCCTTCGACTCGTTCGCGGCCTTGATCTTCGCGGTCAACTCGGCGACGGCTTTCTCCGCATCGGCGAGCGCCTTCGCGGCTGTTTCCTTGTCCTTCGCCTTCGATTTCTTGTCGGCGGCGAGTTTGTCAAAGCCAGCCTTCGCCATCGCGACCTTGTTGGTCGCGGCCTTCGTGCCGGCATCGGCGCCGCCGATGATCTTGTCGTTCGAGTCCTTCGCGTCCCTCGCCTTCGTCTCGGCGGCTTTCAGCGGCTCAAGTTCTTTCTCGACGGGTTCCTGCTTGGCCTTCGCCTCGTCCACGGCCTTCTTTTTTTCGGGGAGCGTCTTCGCGAGCGCGTCCTTCTCGTCGCCGGTTTTCTTCGCGGCGTCGTCGCGCTGTTTTTGGGCGTCCTCCGCGGACTTCTGTGCAGCCTTGCGGAAGGTGACCTCGGTCACGGCGAACGCGGCATCGGTCTCCCGCGTGGCCTGCGTTTCCTGCGCGTAACGGTCGCCCTTCAAGTCTGCGACGAGCTTGCCATCGGCGGCGTTCCACAGCTTCGCGGCCACGTTCGTGCCCGCGGCGGACGCGAAGAACTTGCCGTCGGGGCGCGCCGCGACCGACGTGACCGCGCTGCCGTGCGCCATCGAGCGGATCGCCGTGCCCTTCTCCAGGTCCCAATGCGTCACCTTGCCGTCCGCGCTGCCGGAGAGGAGCTGCACGCCGTTGGTTGTGACGGTGTCGAGCGAAGTGACCGACTTCGTGTGGCCCTTGAGTTCCTTCACGGCGTCGAGTTTGCCGCCCGCGGCGTCGGGGAGCTTGAGCACGCGGATGAGATTGTCCGCGCAGCCGGCGGCGACCTGCTTCGCGTCCGCGGCCCACGTGACGGCGTTCACCTCGGCGGGCAGCTCGGCTTCGGCGAACAGCGCGCCATCCGCGACGGTCCACACGCGCACGGACTTGTCGGTCGAACCGGAGATGAGCCGCGCGGAGTCGGGGGTGAACTTGAGGCCCGTCACCGGTGCGCTGTGCTTCGAGAGGGTCTTCGTGCTCTTGCCGGTCGCGAGGTTCCAAATCTTGATGCTGTTGTCGTCGCCCGCTGCGGCGAGCCACTGACCGTCGGGACTTGCGGCGGTGACGGCGAATGACTTCTCCGCGCCGCCGGGAAGCTTCGCTTTTTGCGCGGTGGCCGGGCGTTTCCACAACTTCACCTGCCGGTAATCGCCCGACGCGAGCAAGGTGCCGTCGGGATTGAAGGCGAGCGAGTGCACCATGTCGCGGTGCGCGACCGCGCCTTTGCCGGGAATCTTCGCCATCGCCGGGTCCACGAGGCGCGTGACGGCGTTGGAGGATGGCACGTGATAGATGAAAATCTGGTCCGCGCGGCCGGCGGCGGCGAACTGGCCGTCCTGCGTGAGGGCGACGGCGTAAATCGGGTTGAGCCCCGGCGGCAACGGCTGCCACACGATGGGCCCGGCGCCCTTGACCTCGCCCTTCGCGCCCTCGTCAATCCACTGCGCGATGAGGCCGAGTTCCTCGGGCGTGAGGTCCTTCGCGCCGACCTTGTTCTTGGGCGGCGGCATGTAGGGTTTCTTCTGCTGCGCGCCGAGCTGGATCAGGAGGCTCGCGGCGGACTTGCGCGCCTTCGCGGCCGGGCCGGAATCGCCGCCTTTCAGGATGTCCTTCGGCGTCTCGAGCACGAGCTTCTCCTCGGCGGTCGTCTCGTTGTGGCACGCGAGGCACTTGGCGCGGAGGATGGGCAGGATCTCCTTCTCGAAATCCACCGCCTTCGGGTGCTTGATCTTGGCGATGGCGATGGGCTGGTGCGCGTCCGACTTGGGCGCCTCGGCCGGCGCGGCGGCTTTTTCGGCGTCCTTTTTCTCGGGCTCTTTCTTCACCGTTTTGGAGTCAGCGCCGAACGACGTCGCCAGGCAGAATGCGACGGTGAGTGCGTGCGTGGTTGTGGGAATGAAACGGGTCATGGCAGTGGTCATAAGTGGCTGGATCAAACTTGGGATCGCACGGCTGCTCGTGCCAAGCATCACTTCTTCGCCTTCGGGAGCTCGAGCAGTTTGAGGGCGAGGGGTTGGTCCACGGTGAGGTTCTGGTTGTTGAGCTTGAGCTGGGCTTGGACGGTGAGTTTGTGGTCGCCGGCGGTGGCGTCGGCACCGGCGGTCAGGGAGAGCGTGGCCTGGGTCTGGTCTTTGGCGATGGTGACTTTCGCGGCTTGCACGCCTTTCACCGCGCCGGGGACGGTGAGGACGACGTCCACGGGATCGGCGTAGCCGAAGAGGCGCGTGATCTTGACGGGGACGTCGAGCTTGGCGCCCTGCGAAACCTGGCCCGCGGGTGCGCCGAGTTCGACGGTGATGGGGGCGGGGGCGAGCTTGATCTGGATGGGCGCGGAATAAACGGAGGCGAGGACGTCCTTCGGCGTGGCGATGGTCGCGGCAGCGGTGGCCTTGGCTTTCAACTGGTCGCGCTGGGTCTCGGCCGCCTTTTGTTTCGCGGCGGCTTCCTCGCTGGTTTTCTGGGCGGCGGCTTTCGCGGTTGCGGCGGCGGCGGCCCTGGCCTTGGCGTCGTCCGCAGCTTTCGCGGCGTCGACGGCGGCTTTGGCAAGGTTCTGGTCGGCGGCGGCTTTCTCGGCGGCGGTCTTCGCCTGAGCGGCCTTTTCGGCGGCGGTTTTCGCGGCGGCGTCGGCATCGGCCTGGGCTTTGACGGCGGTGGCGAGGTCGGCGGCGGCTTTCTTCGCGGCGGTGGCGAGGTCGGCGGCGGATTTTTCCATCGTCTTTGCGGCTTCGTCCGCGGCCTTTGCGCCTTCGGGGTTGTTGCGGTATTTGCCCTGCGTCTGCGAGGCGAGGTAGAAGGTGTGGTCGCCCGCGGGCAGCTTGAATTGCGCGAGGTCGATCGTGAGCGTGGTGTTGGTGGCCTTGCCGTCCACGGTGATCGCGGGCATCGGATCGAGCACGGGCAGGCCGGTGGCCTTGAGGCTGAGGTTTTGCGTGAAGTCGCCGCGGCGCATGACGACGAGGGGGATCTGAAGCTTGGCCGCGATGGAGTTCTCGAACGGCTTCGCGTCAGCGGGCCGGACCACGACGGGGGCGGCTTCGACACCGCTGACGGACAGCACGGTCTCGCTCGCCAGCCGCGCGCGGACGGCCTCGTTCGACGGGTCGGCGATCGTCCACACGAGCGCCGCGCCGCGGGCCTCGCGCGCAACTTCCGTGTCGCCGACCTTCGCGCGGCCCGTGACTTTGAGCGGGCCGGTGAAGGAGGCCGCGTTGTCGCTCGCGGTGAGGAGCAGTGTGCCCACGTTGCGGCCGCCGGGAATAACGACGCTTCCCGCCGTGACGCCCGCGGGCAGCGACTCGGCGGCCACGGTGATGTCGCCGCCGAAGTTGTCGCGGCGCAGCGCGATGACGCGGATGGGCTGCGTCTCGCCGCGGCGGAGGAGCGGCTTGCTGAACTCGAGGTTCTTCGCGTCCTTCTTCGGCATGGGTGCGGCGGGGATGGCGACGAGGCGGAAGTCGGGCGACTCCTTGCGCAGGGCGAGGCGATAGACGAGCGCGGGATTCGACACGGTGCGGTTGATGTAAGTGTCGCGGACCACGATGCGATACGCGCCGTCGTCTTTGGCCTCGAAGCGGCCGGCCGGGTCGCGCGAGGCGGCGTTGAAGTCGGGCGCGCCGCTCGGGTTCGTGTCGGAGCCCTCGAGTGTGAGCACATCCGTCGTGGTCTCGGCGCCCTTGTCGTCCTTCGTCACGCGCTGGATGATGACGAGCGGCGCGGTCGGCAAACCGAGCCGCGCGGAGGTGACTTCGACCCAGAACGCGTCGCCTTTCTTTGCGTCGAAGGCGAACCAATCCTCGTCGCGCGCGGGATGGAACTGGCCGCAGATTTCCGCGGGCAGCGAAATCTTCTGCGCCTGCGCGGGCTTGGAGTTTGGTTCGGCCTCGGCGACGACGGGCGCGGTGGCGAAGGTGATGAGCGCGGGATTCGAGACGCCGAGCGGCGTGGTGATGGCATACTCGAAGCCATCGAGCGCGGCTTGCGCGGGCGACGTGTGTGTGCGGCCGGACAGGCGCAAGCGCGTGGCGGCATCGCCGGGCACGTCGATGTCCACGACGAGCTTTTCGAGCGGCTTGCCGTCGGCGGACTTCACGTTTGCCGCGGTGCCGCCGGGGAGGTTGCGGCCGTAGAGCGTGAACTTCGCCTTCGTGCCGGGCTGGCCGCACGGCGGGAACACGAAGTCAATCCACGGGCCCGTGCTGACGGTGAGGCGGTAGAAATGCTCGGCGCCGCCGCCGAAGGTGAAGTCGTGCGCCTTGATGATGCAATCCATGTCAGCGGGCGCGGTGAAGTCGAGCAGGCCGGCGCGGCGGACGCGGTCGAGCTCGCGGCCGGTGGCGTCGAGCAGCACGAGCACGGCGTCCATGCGCGAGTCAATGTCGCGCGAGTCGCAGCGCACGATGAGGCGCTGGCCCTTCTTCGCGGCGAACTTGAAGTGGTCGGCGTTGTTGGCCTCGGCGCGGGCGTTGACCGTGGCGTTGACCGCGAGCGCGATCGCGCCTGCCAGGCTGTTGTTGGTGCTGGCCTCGTTGGATTCCGGCAGCGAGCCGACGACGAACGCGCGCGGGTTCGAGATGCCGAAGCGGCCGATGATGCGCGCCTCATACACGCCCGGCGGGACGTTCGCGGCGACGTTGACGACGAAGGTGTTGGCGACGGGCTGGTCGCCGGCTCTCTTCTGCGCGGCGGTGATGCCGGCGTGGGTAAACGTCATGCGGTCCACCTCGTCGAGGTCGCCGCCGGTGATGACGACCTCGGTGGTCGCGCCGGACCTGGCACCGGGCGGGAAGACGGTGAGCAGGCGCGTCTGCGGGAGCTGGACCTGGGCCGCCGCGGACGCGGCGATGAGGCACACGCCGAGAACGAGCGTGCGGGCGAGGCGCGGTGACGATTCAAGATGTGAGAACGAGTTCTGCATGGTTTTGCCCCAGTAATGACCCCGCTGGAACGGGGTTTCTTCGACAAAACTTGGCCGCGGAAAGGGTGACGTCCTGTCAAACCGTCAGCTCATCAATCGGCGTGCCGCGTGGGAGCACCGGGTGCGGGCGGCCCTGATGATCCTCGTAGTTCACGGAGGTGTCCACGCCGAGGTGGCGATACATCGTGGCGAGGACGTCGGCGGGATGCTTCGGGTTGTCCTTGGGCTCACCTCCGCGCGCGTCGGAAGAGCCGACGACGCGGCCGCCCTTGACGCCGCCGCCGGCGATGGCGGCGCTGAAGACGTTCGGCCAGTGGTCGCGCCCGCCCGTGGAGTTGACCTTGGGTGTGCGGCCGAATTCGCCCCACGCGATGACCATCGTCGAGTCGAGCATGCCGCGGGATTCGAGGTCCTCGATGAGCGCGGTGTAGGCGCGGTCCCATCGCGGCAGGAAGCCGTCGCGCATCGTCTCGTAGCCCTTCACGTGGGTGTCCCACCAGCGGACATCCACGGTGACGAGGCGCACGCCATACTCGACGAGCCGCCGCGCGAGCAGGATGCGCTGGCTCCACGCGGGCACGCCGCAGCGGTCGGGCGTGGGCGCCTTGTATTCGGGCATGAAGCCGTAGCGCTCGCGAATCTTCGCGGGCTCGGCGTCGAGGTTGAAGGCGTCGCGCGCGGCGGCGCCGGTGACGATGTCCCACGCGCGCTGCTGGAAGCTGTCGAGCGCCACCATCTGGCCGCTGGCGTCGGCTTCGCGGCGGATGCGGTCAATGCCGCTGATGAGCGAGCGGCGGTCGGTGAGGCGGTCGAAGGAAAGCCCCTCGGACAGCTCGAAATTTGGCACGCTGAACGGGCCGTCCTTGGCCGGGTCTGCGTTCGTGGCGAACGCGGCGTGCTTCTGCCCGAGATACGCCGCGCCGCTCCCCGGCATATCGCGCGGGATGATGACGTAGGGCGGCATCTTCGGGTTCAAGTGGCCGAGTTGCTTCGAGACGATGGAGCCGCAGCTCGGATAGACGTTGATGTCCGGCTGGCCCGGATTCGGCAGGTAGCCCGTGAAGCAAATCTGGTCGCCCGCGGAGTGGCCGGCGTCGGTGTGGTGCAGGCTGCGGATGATGCTGTATTTGTGCTGGATCTTCGCGTGCATCGGCAGCAGGTCGCAGATCTGGATGCCGGGCACGCTCGTGCTCATCGCGCCGAATGAGCCGCGATAATCCTCGGGCGCGTCGGGCTTCGGGTCCCACGTCTCGTGCTGGCTGGGGCCGCCGCGCATCCAGAGGATGATGACCGACTTGTCGCGCGAGGTGGGCTTGCCCGCGGCGCGCGCGGCGGATTCGACGCGGAGCAGGTCCGCGAGACCGAAGCCGGCGCTGGCGAGGAAACCCGACTTGAGGAAGCCGCGGCGGTTCTGGCGGAGCAGGCTCCGGAACTCGGGACAGCCGACACGGTTGGGCTGGTCGAGGCGAGTCATGCGGCGGTCAATGGTTGAACAGGAACTCCTTGCTGCTCACGAGCGCCCACACGATGTCCTCGTAGGCCTGGCGCTTCGCGACGGGCTTCTTCGCGGCGTCGGCTTCCTTCTTGAGGACTTTCTCGATGTGCTGCTTGGCGAGTTCGGCCTCGTAGGACTCGGGGTTGCGCGCGTAGGCCCACTGGTAGAGTTCGCGAAGCTTGTCGTCGTCGGTGCGCTTGTCGTCGGTGGCGAGCGCGGCGGCGCGGCCGTTGTCGGCGGCGAGCTTGGACTGGATGTCCTTTGAGTTGAGCAGATGCAGGCTCTGCGCGAGCGAGGCGTCCTGCGAACGCTCGCACTCGCACGAGCTCGACGAGTCGGGGCGGCCGAAGACCGTGAGGAAGTAGGAGCTGGCGTTGTAGCTGTTGTCGGGGAGCTGCACGGCGCGGGTGCCGGGCGGGAGGCCGGCCCACGTGGGCTCGGACTTGGTGACGACATTGATGGCGTCGAAAAGCACCTCGGCGGTGAGGCGCTTCGGGTAATAGCGCGAGTAGTAGTGCTTGTCGGCCTTGTTGAAGTCGTTCGGGATGGCGCTGAGCTGGTAAGTCGTCGAGCGGGTGATCGTGCGCACGAGGGCCTTCATGTCGAAGCCCGATTCGATGAAGCTTTTCGCGAGCGCGTCGAGCAGCTCGGGGTTCGTCGCGGGGTTGGTCTCGCGCATGTCGTCCTCGGGCTCGACCAGGCCGCGGTTGAAGAAGTGCTTCCAGTAGCGGTTCGCGAGTGAGTGGGCGAAGAAGCGGTTGTCGCGCGCGCTCATCCAGTCGGCGAGCGCATGCCGGGCGTCTTCGTCGGGGATGATGTCGAGCGGCGGCGCGCCGAGCCCGGCGGGCTTGACGGTCTGGTTGTTCTTCTTGTTCTGCGTCGTGGGCACGGCGCGCTTGGCGAAGATGATTTCCTCGCCGGGCTGGCCGCTGGGCTTGCGGCTGACCTGCGAGAAGAACGCGCCGAAGCTGTAGTAGTCGGCCTGGCTCCACTTCTCGTAGGGGTGGTGGTGGCACTGCGCGCACTGGAGCCGCGTGCCGAGGAATAGCTGCGCGGTGTCCTCGAGCTGCGTGGTCATGTTGTTGACCTGCCGATACCACGCCACGGGCGGGTTCTCGCCGATGTCGCCGGAGGCCGCGAGGATTTCGCGCACGAACTGGTCGTAGGGCTTGTTCACCACGAGGCTGTCGCGAATCCAGTTGTAGAAGGCGTAGGTGCCGCGGGTGTGCGTGGGCTGGACGCGCTTGTTGCGAAGCAGCGCGGCCCATTTGTTCGCGAAGTAGTCCGCGTAGTCCGAGCTGTCGAGGAGCTGGTCAATCCACTTGTCGCGCTTGTCGGCCGACTTGTCGGCGAGGAACTTTTCCACCTCGGCGGCCGTCGGCGTGCGGCCGGCAATGTCGAGGGTCGCGCGTCGCAGGAAGGTTGCGTCGTCGCACACGGGCGACGGCGGCATGCCGACTTTGACGAGCTTCTTGAAGACCAGCTCGTCCACGAAGTTTTTCGCGACGGGCAGGTTTTCGACCTTCTCGCCGAGCGGCACCGTGGCGACAAACGTCGCCACCTTCGCCTGATAGCGGACCATCACCGCGACGTCGCCGGTCTGGCCGGTCATCGTCACGCGGCCGTTGCTGTCGGTGGCGGCGATGTCCTTGTCGTTCGCCTCGTAGAGCGCGCCGCGGGTGACGTCCTCGGTGCGGCCGTCGGTGTATGTGGCCACGACGACGATTTGCTGCTCACTGTCCTTCGTCATGGTGCGCTCCTTCGGGAAGACCTCGATGCGCGCGACGGTCGGGTCTTTCGGGTCGCCGTAAGGCATGCCCTGGGCGATCCAGCGCTTGATGAGTTCGTAATCGTAGGAGCCGATGTCAATGCGCTTGCCGCCGCCGTGCGGCGCGACCGCGGCGGCCTTGAGCAGCAGCAGACTCTGGTCGGGCGCGGGCGGGAAGAGACGGCGGCCGCGCGCCTCCTTCACGAGGTGCTCGTAATCCTCCACCGGCTCGAAGCCTAGCAGTGAGAGCTTGAAGCCGTTCTGTCCGCTCGCCTTGCCGTGGCAGCCGCCGCCGTTGCATCCGGCCTTGGTGAAGATGGGCACGATCTGGTTCGCGAAATTGATCGCGTTGACGGACTTCGCGTTCTCGACTGCGACCTCGATGCTGGCGGTGACGCCGTCCTTCGATCGTGCGGTGACGGTGGCCCTGCCATCGGCGACAGGCGTCACGAGACCTTCCTTGTCCACGGCGACGATGTTCGCGGGCGCGGCGGAGTAAGTGACGGTCCGCGTGTAATCGCGGACGTTGCCGGCGGCGAACTTTGCGGTCGCGAGCAACTGCTGTCGCGCATCGCCGCCCTTGAGCTTGATGGACGCGGGTTGGTCGGGGTCGGCGATGTGCAGCACGAGCGACGCGGGTTTCTCGGAAGGCCTGGCCGCGGTGGAGTCCTTGGCGGGCTTGGGCGTTTCCTTCGAGGGGCCAATCGCAGCGGCGGCGCAGGCGAGTGTGGACGCCGCCACAAACGCCGCGGTCGAGTGTAACCAATGGTTTTTCAGTCGCATAATCCTCTGTTGCCAGGTCAGTTTCGAACGCTTGCCGAGCCGGCTCCATCACACCAATTCAGGAATCGGCGCATGCTTGTCGACGAGGTAGTGCGGCCGGCCGGCGAAATCGGGCAACGTCTGCACGTTGGGCTGGAGGCCGCAGTTGTGATAGAGTGTCGCGAGCACTTCGCCGAGATGCACCGGGCGGTCCGCCGCCTCGCCGCCGCCGCGGTCGGTCGCGCCGAGCACCTGACCGGTTTTCATGCCGCCGCCGGCGAGCAGCGCGCTGCCAACGCGTGACCAGTGGTCGCGGCCCGCGCTGCCATTCACGCGCGGCGTGCGGCCGAATTCGCCCCACACGACGACGCTCACGTCCTTCGCGAGTCCGCGTTCGTGCAATTCCTCGACGAGCGTGGTGACTCCTTGGTCGAGTTGCGGCAGTTGCGTGCGTAGCGTCTGGAAATTCTGGCTGTGCGTGTCCCAGCCGCCGAAGTTCAAAGTCACGCAGCGTGCGCCGGCCTCGACGAGGCGCCGCGCGATGAGGAAATTCTCCAGCCCGCGCCGTCCCTGCGTCGGTGAGTTGTAGCGCGCGACGACCCTCGGATCTTCGTTCTTGAGGTCGAGCGCCTTCACGAGCCGGCTCGAGGTGATGACGTCGAACGCCCTTTGATTGAAGCCATCGAAGCCCTCCATCATCCGGCTCGCGTCGGCGTCACGGCGGAACTTGTCAAAGGAAGTGAGCAGCGCCTTGCGGTCCTCGAGGCGGTCAAGCGTGACGCCGTTGAGCACCATGTCGTTCTTGCCGGGGCCGCTCGGCTCGAAGGAACCGTGCGCCGCGCCCGCGTAACCGCTCGGCGCCGTCCTCCCGGAAAGCGCGACGAACGCGGGCACGCCCTCGCGCGCGCCGAGGAATCGCGAGAGCGTCGCGCCGACCGAAGGCCAGCCGCCGGGCGGCTGTTTCTGCTCCACGCGGCCGGTCATCGTCTGGAAGGGGCTGTGCTGGTCCACCTGCCCGACGAGCGCGCGGATGGGCACGAACTTGTCCATGGCCGCCGCGAGTCGTGGCATGTGCTCGCAGACGCGGATGCCGGGGACGTTCGAGGAGATGGCGCGGAACTCGCCGCGGATTTCAGAGGGCGCGTTCTCCTTGATGTCATACATGTCGAGGTGCGACGCGCCGCCCGGCAGGTAAATCATGATGACGGACTTGTTCGACGCGCCGTTGCCGGCGAGCGCGTCGAGTCGCATCAGCGATGGCAGCGAAAACGCGCCCATGCCGAGCGCGCCGATGCGGAGGAAGTTGCGGCGGCTCACGCCGTCGCAGAATCGATTCTTGTCGCCGTAAATTGTCAGCATGAGATCTTGATGTTCCGATGAGCTTCCAGCCGCGATCCCTTGTAACGGATCGAGGGGGACGCCCGGCTCAACTACCCCAACATTTCCCGCATCGGGTCGCAGTCCGGCTCGACGAGGTGCTGCGGGCGGCCGCTCAGGTCGTTGACGTAAGTCTTGTGCACATCAATGCCAAGATTGCGATAGAGCGTGGCGAAGACTTCGCCGAACTTCACCGGCCGGTCCACGGCTTCACCGGCGATGCGGTCCGTCGCGCCGATGACCTGCCCGTGCTTCATGCCGCCCGCGGAGAGCAGCGCGAAGGAAACATTCGGCCAGTGGTCGCGGCCGGCGGAGCCGTTGATCTTCGGCGTGCGGCCGAACTCGCCCCACACGACAACGGACACGTCCTTGTCGAGACCGCGTTGATAGATGTCCGTGAGCAGCGCGCTCAGCCCTTGGTCGAGCAGCGGCAAATCCTGGCGCAGCGCGCCGAAGTTGTCGCCGTGGTGGTCCCACCGGCTGAAGGCAAGCGTCACGCAGCGCGCGCCCGCCTCGACGAGCCGTCGCGCGGCGAGGAAATGTTCCATCAGCTTCGGCCCGCCGTCGTCGCGGTTCTTTGGGTCGCCCTTGCCGTAGCTGTCGCGGACTTTCGGGTCTTCTTTCGAGATGTCGAGCGCCTCCATCAGCCGGCTCGACGTGAGCACTCCGAACGCCTGCTCGTTGAACGTGTCGAGACCTTCCATCAACCCGCTCGCGTCCACGTCGCGGCGAAACTTGTCGAAGCTCGCGAGCAACGTCTTGCGGTCACCGAGCCGGTCGAGCGTGAGGCCGTTGAGCACCATGTCCTCCATGCCGCCGCCTTTGTTCGGCTGGAACGGCGAGTGGCCGGGGCCAAGAAAACCGGGCTGGCCATTCTCCGACCATGGCGTGTGGCCCATCTTCGGCGCAAGGCCGACGAACGGGACCATGTCGCGCCGCGCCGCACCTTCGACCTTCGAGAGCACCGAGCCGAGCGCGGGCCAGCCGCCGGGCGGCTGGTTGCGACGAAGCCGTCCCGTGTAGCATTGGAACGACGAGTGGTCATCGGCCGCGCCGACCATCGAGCGGATGATCGTGCACTTGTCCATCAGCTTCGCCATGCGCGGCAGGTGCTCGCAAATCTGAATGCCGTCCACGTTCGTCGCGATGGGATTGAACGCACCGCGGAACTCGCTCGGCGCATCGGGCTTCAGGTCGAACATGTCCTGATGCGAGGGTCCGCCCGGCAGGAAGATCATGATGACGGCCTTGTGGCCGAGTCGCGTGCCGGCCTGCGCCTCGGCGCGGAACAACTCCGGCAGCGCGAGACCGCCGAGTCCAAGCGTGCCGATCTTCAGGAAGTTGCGGCGCGAGACGCCGTCACAGAAGCCGGTGTGCTTGGGGCCGAGTATCGTTAGCATAAACAGGGCTGGTTCTTTGGTAAGTTTATGAACTTCCGACGCCCGGCCCGCAAGATCAATTTAAGGAATGTTCAGACATTTTCGCCGCCCCGGCGCGCGCCCGGCGCCCATCCACGCCGAAACCGCATGACGGCGCGGCGAATCCCGGTTGTCATTTCGACGGGGCGTGGCTTAATTGGCCCCGAACCAGCGGCCGACCCGTCGCCGCAGACTGCGACGATCCCGCACTCGAACACCTCACCATGACACGCGACCAAGTGCTCGACCTCTACTTCATGGACGCCCGCTTCAAGCTCATCGAACTCGCCGCGTTCCTCGACCGCGTGGACCGTGCGCCGGGCGAAGACGACTTCCGCATCCGCGCCTTCCGCGAGGCGATGAAGGAACTCGCGAAGAAACAACCTGAACGCGCCAGGCAAGTCCTGCTGTCCCTCAGCGACCCGACGACCAAGCCGCTGACGAAGGCAACGGTGAAGGGGGCGACGGGGGCGTGGCCGGGAAAGGCCAGTTGACCCGCCTGCCGTGAAACACTACCGTTTCACACCATGAGCACCGCCACGGTCAGCATCCGCGAGCTTCGCACCGACTTCCGCTCCGTGAAGAGGAAGGTCGAGGAGTTTGGACGAGTCACCATCACGGACAACGGTCATCCGGCCTATGTCATGGAGCCGGTGGCGCCCAAGCCCAGGAAGCGCAAGCCGCTGCCCGACTACATGGCGAGGTTGAAGGCGCAGCGAGCGGAACCGATGTCGATCGAAGCAGCCCAGGCCATTCACGATTTCAACCGTGGCGACCGCTGAGTCCATGTATTGCGACCCGAGCGCGCTGATTCCTCTTTATCTGCACCAGCCGCGCTCGCGCGAACTAGTCGCATGGCGGGCAAGGCTGGGCGGCTCGCTGCCGATCACCCACCACGGACGGGCTGAGGTAGTCAATGCCATCAGTTTGGCCAGGTTTCGCGCCGAGATTGCAGCGGACAAAGCCACCGAAGCTTGGGCCTTGCTGGATCACGACATAGCCGAGGGCCACCTGCACCTGGTCTCACTGGCTTGGCGCGCGGCGTTGAATGAGGCGGTCGCATTGAGCCAGGCCCACTCGCCGCGATTCGGCACTCGCGCGGCAGACGTGCTGCACGTGGCCTGCGCAGTGGAACTCAAGCTGAAGCACTTCCTGACCTTCGACGACCGGCAGCGGAAGCTGGCGGCGGCGGCAGGACTCAAACTTGTGAGGATTTGACATGCGCTACATCGAACCCCACGGCCACATGGTCAGCCGCACGACGGATGATTACCGCGACATGGTCACCGCCGGGTGCGCCGCCGTGTGCGAGCCGGCGTTCTGGGCGGGCTACGACCGCAGCAGCGTGGACGGCTTCCACGACTACTTCTGCCAGCTCACCGACTACGAGCCGAAGCGCGCCGCCAAGTTCGGCCTGCCGCATTTCTGCTGGCTGTGCATCAACCCCAAGGAATCCGAGGACACCAAACTCGCCGAGGAAGTCGTCTCCATCATCCCCAAGTTCCTCGACCGGCCCAACGTGCTCGGCATCGGCGAAATCGGATTGAACAAGAATTCGAAGAACGAACTCAAGGTGCTCGAATGGCACATTGACCTCGCCGCGCGCACGAACCAGTTGATCCTCGTCCACACGCCGCACCTCGAGGACAAGCTCAAGGGCACGCGGCTGATCATTGACGCCCTGAAGGCCGACCGGCGCATCGAGCCCGCGCGTTGCATCATTGACCACGTCGAGGAACACACGGTGAAACTCGTGCTCGACGCGGGCTTCTGGGCGGGCATGACGCTGTATCCCGAGAGCAAATGCTCGCCGGCGCGCGCGATTGACATCCTCGAATGTTACGGGCGCGAGCGCCTCTGGATGAACAGCGCCTGCGACTGGGGCGTGAGCATCCCGCTCAACGTGCCCTACACCGCGCTGGAAATGCGCAAGCGCGGCTGGACGGCGGCGGACGTGGACGCCGTGGTTTACGGCAACCCCATCCGCTTCATGAGCCAGTGTCCGAAGTTCACGCTGGCGGGCGCTCCAGCGAAACCGCAATCCGTTCAATTCTCTGAATGCAATCGATCCGCGTGAAGTTTCGGCTGGATTTCGGAAGGGCTCGGACCATACAAGTAAGATCGTCATGATTCCTTCCCGACCACTCGGCTCGCGTTTGGTTGCAGTCGGAATGGTCACCCTGGCCATAGCCGCCTGTTCACGACCGGTCGAGCCAACGGCTGGAACCAAGCCCATTCCCGACTTGCTCAAAGACCTTACCAGTGCCACCGAGGCAGTTCGGAACAATGCTTCGGACGCGCTGCGAGCTTCCGCGGCGATGGTGGTGCCCGTGCTCGTGGAGATGGCCCGATCCGACGACACTGAATTCAACAAGCAACTCAAGGCGGTCGTGGGAACCGACAAACTGGATGAGTTGAAGCTTGCGCCTCCAGTGGTCCGGCGAGCTCAAGCTTTGAATGGATTCCGGGCACTCGGTGCGGCCGGTGCGCCCGCCGGTCCCGCGCTCTTGGGAATGGCGCGGGACACAAAAACTTCCGTGACTGCGACTCTGGCAATGGCATGCATCGGGGGCGACACCTTGAACCCGCTTGTGGACATGCTCTCCGATCCCAACCCGCGGCTCGTCGGCAACGCGCTGACCGCGCTCGACTCGGTCAACCCATCAACTCCGGACGCCGCCCGTGTTCTTCTCGCACGGCTAAGGGACACAAACGCTGTGGCACGCGCGGCTGTTGCCAGGGCCCTGGGGCGAAGCCGCCAGGAGCCCGAGACCTCCGTTGTCGAAATCTCGCGACTCCTCCACGATCGCGAAGAAGCCGTGCAAGTTGCGGCGTGCGTCGGGTTGGGTGCGCTCGAATCGAGAGCTGTTTCAGCGGTGCCTTTCCTCCTCCCGCTAGCAAAGAAAGCCGCGGAGAAATCATTGCGGGATTCTGCCGGGATCGCGGTTTGGCGGATCAGTCCGGACGAGGCAAGGAAGGCTGGGATCGACGAATCCCTAATCAAGCCCGTAACCTACACTGGGCCGTCAGAGCGCTAACCAAGGCTAACATCTAGGCCATAGTGAGCCGCCGCCTAAGCGGCGTGTGACAATTACGGCTGGAGCCGCTAGTATCGCTCCATGCAGCCAGTCCGCATCGCCGGGATTTTGGGCGCAGTCCTTTTCGCGCACGCCGCCACCGCGCAGTCCACGAACCGCTTCACGGTCCTTCAGCGGCTCGAACCCGCCCACCTCAAGGCCACGCGCGAGGCGCGCGAGCGGCTTGCCCGCGAACGCCAGCCCGTCCCGGGCTTCGGTCACTACAACGACTACCGCGCCGTGTTGCACGTCCACGCGGAGGACAGCGACCACACGAAGGGCACGCGCGAGCAGGTCCTCGCGGCTGCGAAGAAGACCGGCGTGCAGGTGGTGATGTTCACCGACCACCGCGGGCCCAAGGCCGACACATGGCGCGGGTTGCGCGACGGCGTGCTGTTCTTCGCCGGCTCCGAAGTCGGCGGCGGCGGCGAGTTGTGGTTCCCCGAATTCGGCGCGGACGGCAGGGCCGTCGAGAAGAGCGGGCTGCGCTTCCTCTCGCACATCGAGGAGCGATTCGACGCGGACTCGAAGGGCTTCGCCGGGCTCGAGATTGTCAACCGCCACACCGACGCGAAACTCGACAAGGGCTTGCACCTCTACCTGCTGGCGAATTCCGTGAGTGAGATCTCGTGGCAGAGGCTGGTCGCGACATTCAAGGAGTATCCCGACGAACTGTTCGGGGCGGGCAGCGATCATCGCGACCTGATCATGGCCAAGTGGGACCGCGAGCTTGTCGCGCGAAGGTTCTTCACCGGCATCGCCGCGAACGACGCGCACCAGAACCAGGTGTTCAAGGACATTACGTTCGATCCCTACGACGTGAGCTTCCGCAACCTGACCACGCACATCCTCGCGCCCGACCTGGCCGAGCGGGCGATCCGTGACGCGCTCGCGGCGGGTCGCTGCTACGTCGCGCACGACTGGCTTTGCGACCCGACGGGCTTCGGCTTCGCGTGCATCAACAACCTCGGCACCTTTGGCATGGGCGACTCGGCGCAACTCGGTGTCGGCAGCGGGCGCACGCGGTTCGTCGCGCAGGCGCCGGTGGCCGCGCGCTACAAGCTGATCCGCGACGGCAAAGTCATCGCGGACCGCGTCGCGACGCGCTTCGAGCACGAACCCAAGGAGAACGGCTCCTACAGGCTCGAGGCGTGGCTGAACATCGCGGGCGAGGACCGGCCGTGGATTTACGCGAACGCCATCCACGTGGGCGCCAGTTCGCTGAATGGAATCCGCATGACGCCCATCGAGGCGCCCGGGGTTTTGGCGGCGAAGAACATCCGTTATTCGGAGACCGGCGGCGCCGACCTCGCGACGAAGCAGATGCTCGACGTGTATTCACCGAAGGGCGCGACGAACGCGCCCGTGTATGTCTTCCTGCACGGCGGGGCGTGGCGGTTCGGCGACCGCAACTTGTATCCGTCGCTCGGCACGTTTTACGCGCGGCACGGCATCGTGTGCGTGGTGCCGAGCTACCGGCTCGCGCCGCGAAGTCCATGGCCCGCGCAGGCCGAGGATGCCGCGGCTGCGTTTGCGTGGACCGTCAAGCATGTCGCGGAACACGGCGGCGACCCGAAGCGCCTGTTCATGGGCGGGCACTCCGCGGGCGGGCACCTGTCGGCGCTGCTGGCGTTGAATCCGCGATTCCTCGCGGCGCACGGGCTTTCGGCGCGGCAGATCAAGGGCGTGCTCGGATTGAGCGGTGTCTACGACATGAACATTGACGGGCTCACGTCGGTCTTCGGCAACGATCCCGGCGTGCGTCGCGACGCTTCGCCGCTGGGCTTTGTGAAATCGCCCGCGCCGCCGTTCCTCGTGAGCTACTGCCAGTTCGATTACTTCACGCTGCCCGCGCAGGCGCGCGCGTTTCACAATGCGCTGCGGAAGTCGGGCGTCGAGTCGCAGCTCGTCTACACGCCGGGCGAGACCCACATCATGGAAGTGTTCGCCTTCCTGCAGGACCAGAACGACACGGCGAAGGCGATCCTCAAGTTCATCAGGGAAACGAAGTGACGCGACGACGCTGCCGGCATCCCGCGGGAGACCGTGGGGACAGACGTTGAGCGCATCCGTTACGCGATCACCTTCTGCGCCACGTGGCCGTGGACGTCGGTGAGGCGGAAGTCGCGGCCCGCGTATCGGTAGGTGAGCTTCTCGTGGTCGAGCCCGAGCAGGTGCAACGCCGTCGCGTGCATGTCGTGCACGTGCGTCTTGTCCTCGACCGCCGTGCCGCCGTGGTCGTCGGTCGCGCCGTGCGAGTAGCCGCCCTTCACGCCGCCGCCGGCCATCCACATGGTGTAGCCCTTCGCGTTGTGGCCGCGGCCGTCGGCCGAGCCGTTGGTCGGCGTGCGGCCGAATTCACCGCCCCAGATGACGAGCGTGTCCTTGAGCATGTCGCGGCGCTTGAGGTCGGCGAGCAACGCGGCGATGGGCTGGTCCACCGCGGCGCTGCTGCCGTTGAGCCGGGTCTTCAGGCCGTTGTGGTGGTCCCAGCCCTGGTGGCAGACCTCGATGAAGCGCACGCCTGCTTCGGCGAACCGCCGCGCCATGAGGCATTGCTTGCCGAAGCCTTCGGTCGGCCCGCCGCCGATGCCATACGATTGCAGGGTCGCGGCGGATTCCTTGCGGAAGTCCATGACCTTCGGGATTTCAGCCTGCATGCGGAACGCGAGTTCGTAGGACTGGATGACGCCTTCGACCTCGGGGTTTGCACCGCCGGTGAGCAAGTCGCGGTTCATGGACTGCACCAAGTCGAGCTGCTCGCGCTGGGCCTTCTCGGACAAGCGCGGGTTGCGGATGTTGCCGATGCCCTCGGTGGCCATGGCCGCGTTGCCCTTCGCGGGCTTGGCCGAGGCGTTGCCGGCGGGTTGGTCGATGCGCGTGCCCTGGAACGACGCGGGCAGGAACGCGCTCCCGTAGTTCTGCGCGCCGCCCAGCGCGACGGGCGCGGCGATGGTGATGAAGCCGGGCAGGTTCTGATTCTCGGTGCCGAGTCCGTAAAGCGTCCACGCGCCCATCGAGGGCCGCACGAATCGCGCGCTGCCGGTGTGCATTTGGACGAAGGCCTGCGGGTGGTTCGGGATGTCCGTGGTCATGCCGCGAAGCAGGCAGATGTCGTCGGCGTGTTCGGCGACTTTTGAAAATGCGTCGGAAATCCACAGACCGCTCTGGCCGCGCTGCTTGAACTCTGCGACGGGCGCGACGAGCTTGCCCTTGTCCCCGGCCTTGCCTGCGTCGGCGATGAGCTTGGGCTTGTAGTCGAAAGTGTCGAGGTGCGAAGGCCCGCCCTGCATCGCGAGGAAAATGATGCGTTTGGCCTTGGGCGTGAAGTGCGGGGCCTTGGGCAGCAGCGGGCTCTGATACGGCGCGGCGGCCTCGGCGCACAACCCTGCAAACGCGAGGTAGCCGAAACCCGCGCCCGCGCCTTTGAGCATGTCGCGGCGGGTCAAAACGAGGGGCTGCACCTGGGAACAATCAAACGGGCGGTTGGTGCTCATGGTTTGTGTCTATTTGATATACCTGAACTCGGCGCTCGCTATCAAGGCCTGGCAAAAGGTCGTCCACGCGGTCTCGGGCGAACAACCCGGCTCGGCGGACAACTTCTTCAAGTAACTCTCGCCGCGCGCGAGTTCGACGGGGGTTGGCGGGCGCGAGAGCGCGGTCAGATACGCGCTCGTGATTCGCGCGCGATCATCGGACGCAGCGGTCTGCACACGCTTCGCCAGCGCGGTGGAGTTCTCGTGGATGAACGGGCTGTTCAACATGAACAACGCTTGCGACGGCACAGTGGTCACATCGCGGTTTGCCACCACGAGGCTGGGTTCGGCGAAGTCGAACAGGTCGAGCACGTCGGGCACCATGTCGCGAACGATGGGCAGGTAAACGCTGCGCTTGCGGGAATCCGCCTTGAGGACGGCGTTTCGGTTGCGGCCGATGTCCATGTCGCCG
>VHCN01000015.1 GCA_016871675.1 Verrucomicrobiota bacterium | reverse complement strand
GCGTCTGCTTCACGCACTCGGCGGTGTCCATCGTGTCGCAGGTCAGCATGGACTGCGTGACGACCGGATGCCCGCCGCCGAGGACGACTCCGCCGCGCGCGGGGTCGCCGATGGTGACTTCACGCGACTTGCGGTGCTGGAACAGGTACGGTGAGGCGCAATACTGCATCGGAACAATCACTTCGCCGGCGCGGGCTCGGGCTGCGGAACCTCCGCCGGGCGGTTCGCGGGCTCGACGACGGTCTCCTGCTCATACAAGGACTTGATGAGCGGCAGGCGCTTGATGTCAAAGAACGTGACATAGAGCATGAACGAGATGAGCAGCACCGCGAACGCGGTGGTTACGTATTCCTGAATGCGCGCGCTCACGGGCTTTCGGCGGATGCGCTCGATGACTGAAAGCACGATGTGCCCGCCGTCGAGCACGGGGATGGGGAGGAGATTCAGGATGGCAAGGTTGATGTTGAGGAGCACGAGGAACTTCAACGCGAGCCGGTAGTCCGTGGCGACCTGCGCGCCGAGCATGCCGAGGATGCCAACCGGGCCGCTCAAGTCCTTCGCGCCGACCCCGGTTTCCTTGGAGTGAACGAGCGCGCCGATGGTCGTCGCCATCTGGTCGAGGACGTCGGCGACGAGTTCCCACGGTTTCGGTCCGGGCTTGACGAGCTGGTAGGCCTCGACCCCGCTGCTGCCGACTTCAATGCCGATGCGGCCGTCATTGGTGGCGGGGTTGAGCACCGGCGTGACCTTGAGCTCGACGCGTTCGCCGCCGCGCTTGACTACGATCGAACACTCCTGCCCGGGCCGCTTGTTGATGTGCTCGATCAACTGTTTCTGGCCCATGATCGGCTGGCCCGCGAACTCGATGACTTCATCCCCGGCCTTGAGACCCGCGCGCTCGGCGGCTCCGCCTTCGATCACGCGCTTGATCATCGGGTGATCGCGAGGGTCGAGATTGAGCATCTTCAAGCCGATGTCCTTCTGCGTCTTGACGGGAAGCTGGTAGGTCGTCTCCACACCCGCGCGCTCGATGACGACCGGGATCACATTCGTCCGCGCGAAGACGGTGTGCATGAACACATCTTCCCACGATTTCACCACACGGCCGTTGACGCGCACCACGCGATCGCCGGCCTTGATGCCGAGGCGGGCTTCGTCGGAATCAGGCGACACGTGGCCGATAATGGAGGGATTGATGCGGACAGGCAGCCCTGTGAAATAGAGAACCGTGGCGAGGGCGAAGCCGAGGACGACATTCATGAACGGCCCGGCGAAGGCGACGAGGATTTTGGAGAGCGGCGTGACCGGGGGCAGCGGCTCCTGCTTGTCGTGCTGGCCCTCGAGTGTCTCGCTCGTGACCATCTGCGGCAGCTTGACGAACCCGCCCGCGGGAATCCACCGGACGGAATACTCGATGCCGTCGCGGGTCCACGCGTAGATTTTCGGCCCGAAGCCGACGGCGAACGCCTCGACCTTCAGCCCGCGCTTGCGCGCGACCCAGTAATGGCCCCACTCATGGACAAAGATCGCCGCGCCGAACAGCACCACTACTGCCGCGACGATGTAGAGGAAGTTGAACAGGGCGGCAAGTGTCATGATGGGCGCCGGTTATCCGGCAGGGGCGCGAATGTATCGGCTGCCCTGCCATAAGGCAACTTGCGAAGGGGTTCCGTTCAATCTCCGCCGAGGTCGCGTCTCACGCCGCGGCCTCGGCGCGCGCCCACGCATCGGCGGCGAGAATCTGCGCGAGTGTCGGGTGCTCCACCGGACGGTGGCGGTCCATTACCCGCGCAACCGTTTCGGTGATGCCTACGAAGGTGAGCTTGCGATTGCAGAAGGCATCAACCGCAACCTCGTTCGCAGCATTCATCACCGCGGGCAGCGTGCCGCCGGTTTCGCCGGCGCGACGCGCGAGATTCAGCGAGGGGAAGCGCTCCAAGTCGGGTTCCTCGAAGGTCAGACTGCCGTAACCCGCGAGGCTTGTCTGCACGCGTCCGCTCGGCGCGCGCTCGGGATACGTGAGCGCATACTGGATGGGCAGGCACATGTCGGGCGTGGACAGTTGCGCGAGCATCGAGCCGTCCACGAACTCCACCATCGAGTGGATCACGCTCTGCGGATGCACGACCATGCGCACGCGGTCCATGCCGATGTCAAACAGCCATCGCGCCTCGATCATCTCGAGGCCCTTGTTGAACAGCGTCGCGGAATCAATCGTGATCTTGCGGCCCATGACCCACGAGGGATGCTGCAACGCGCGTTCGACGGTGATCCCGGCAAACTTCTCCTTCGGCCAGAGCGCCTTGTCGCGGAACGGCCCGCCGCTGGCGGTGAGCCAGAGATTGCGCACGGACTCGGGCGGCTTGCCGTCGAGGCACTGGAAGATCGCCGAGTGCTCGCTGTCCACGGCGAGCACACGGACATCGTGCTTGCGCGCCTCGCTCATCACGATTTCGCCGGCCATCACGAGGATCTCCTTCGACGCGACGGCGATGTCCTTCCCGGCACGGATGGCCGCGAGCGCGGGTTTCAATCCCGCGGTGCCCACGATGGCAATGAGCACGATGTCCGCGCCGGGCAGGGTCGCGAGTTCGATCAGGCCCGCGTCACCGCTGCATACGCGGGTCGTCGTGCCGAGCAGCGCCTGCAACTCTGCCGCCTTTGCCGGGTCGGTGATGCTAATGGCCTCCGGTTTGTGCTGCCTCGTCTGTTCGAGGAGCAGTTCGGCATTGTTGCCCGCCGCGAACCCGAGCAGGCGGATGCGGTCCGGCAGGTCCATGGCCACCTTGACCGTGCTGGTGCCGATGGAGCCGGTGCTGCCGAGCAAAACGACGTTCTTCATCCGTGAGTCAGCACATGCCGCAGATACAGATACATCAGCGGCGCATTGAACAGCAGGCTGTCGAGCAAGTCGAGGATGCCGCCGATGCCGGGAAAGAACCCGCCGGAATCCTTCACGCCGGCCTCGCGCTTGAAGAGCGACTCGATGAGGTCGCCGATGACCGCGGCGGTCGCGAGGATCAAGCCGAGCACGACGGCGTGCGTGGTGGTCATGCCGGGCAACCGCGCCCCGGCAAGGTGCGCGAAGAGGACGCTTGCGCCGGTGCTGACCAGCAGCGCGCCGCCGAACCCTTCCCACGTTTTCCCCGGACTGATGCGCGGGATCATCTTGTGCCGGCCGAAGAGCGAGCCGGCGGCGTAGGCACCGGTGTCGCTGAACTTCGTGACGAGAATGAAGTAGAGCACGTAGTAGGGACCGTGCCCGCCGATGCCCGGGAAGTAATTGATCTTCTGGATGAAGTTCAGCAGCCACGGCACATACATGAGGCCGAAGAGCGTCGTCGAGATCGCGAGCAGGCCGGCCGCGTTGGTCTTCGAGAGGAACTGCCGGATGCACAACCCGAGCACGAACAGGATGAGAAAGCTCGTCTCGAAGTCGTTCACGCGCGACGGCGTGTTGTGGATGCCGAGCTTGCCGGCGCAATGGAGGAATGTCCCGGCCATCAGCAGCAAGCCGCCGAAGACGCCCCATTTCTTGAAGCACACGAGGCCGCGCTTCTCGACGAGGCTGTAGAATTCGATCAGCCCGAGTCCGGCGAGCGCGAGCATCAGAAGCAGGAAGACCGTGTTCGAGATGAACGCGTTGCCGGAGAACATCGCACCGAGCATGACCGCCCAGAGCACCAGCGAACTCGCGAGCCGGCGCAGGAAGGTCTTGCCCTTCGAAGGCGTCGGTGCCGGCTGGGTTGTTGGGGCGGGGTCCACGGGGCGGCGGTTGCTTGGGTGGAATCGTTACACGGGTTGCCCCGGGTTGCCGAGCGTGTTTCCCGGTCTCACACGCCGCCAAAGCGCCGGTGGCGCCGGGTGAATTCCTCGAGCGCCTCGAACAGGTGCTGCTTGCGGAAGTCCGGCCACAGGGTCGGAGTCACGACGAGCTCGGTGTAGGAAATCTGCCAGAGGAGGAAGTTGCTCACGCGCATCTCGCCGCTTGTGCGGATGAGCAGGTCCGGGTCGGGCCAGTGGCGCGTGTCGAGGTGTTGCGAAATCACCTGCTCATTGATCTCGGCGGGATCGATGGTGCCGCGGCGGGCCTTCTCCGCGATGGCACGAACGCCCTCGATGATCTCCTGACGCCCGCCGTAGCTCAGCGCGAGGATGAGCGTGAGGCCGGTGTTCTTCGCGAGCGACGCCTGGGCCTTGCGAATCTGCTCCTGCACGGGCTCGGGCAGCCGGTAGATCTGGCCGATGACTTCGAGCCGCACGTTGTGCTTCTGCAACTCGGTGATCTCCGACTTGATGAAGCGAAGGAGCAGCGACATGAGCATGGCCACTTCGTCCTTCGGGCGGTTCCAGTTTTCGACGGAGAAGGCGTAGAGCGTGAGATACTTGATGCCAAGCTCGCCGCATGCGCGGACGGTCGCGCACACCGCCTCGACGCCCTGCCGGTGGCCTTCCACGCGCGGCAGCATGCGTTGCTTCGCCCAGCGGCCGTTCCCATCCATGATGATGGCGACGTGCGTAGGGACGGCGGCCTTGGCTTGCGGGCTGAGTTGGGGCGAGTGGCTGCTCACACGCGAACGAGTCTCGGGTTCGGGTCGCTTTACTGGACGAAAATCGTCTGCTCCCGCGCGGGTCCGACCGAGGCGATGGCGAGCTTCGCGCC
Source organism: Verrucomicrobiota bacterium (assembly GCA_016871675.1). Lineage (NCBI taxonomy): Bacteria > Pseudomonadati > Verrucomicrobiota > Verrucomicrobiota bacterium. The sequence goes on along the minus strand of VHCN01000015.1, from coordinate 58,665 downwards.
GGTCAGTGCCGCGAGTGACTTCAAGTAGCTGCGCGCCTTTTCGGGCAATTGTTTCCAAGTGCTCGCCTTGTCGGTGGGTGTGCCCCAGCCGGGGAATTCTTGATAGACCGGTTCGCACTTCGCGAGGAGCTCGACATCGTTCGGCACGTAATCAAAGCGCTTGGTGCCGACGCGATACGCGACGCAGACCTTGATCGTGTCAAGGGTGTCCAGGCCGTCCAGATTGGTGACCGCGAGCCGGTCGATGCCGTTGACCATCGTCGCGTGGCGAGTCGCCACTGAATCAAACCACCCGCAGCGCCTCGCCCGGCCCGTTGTCGCGCCGAACTCGCGGCCCATCGCGTGCAGCATGTCGGCGATCTCCGCGTTCTCGGTGGGAAGCGGCCCTTCGCCGACGCGCGTCGTGTAGGCCTTCATCACGCCATAGACCACATCCATGCGGTGTGGCGGCACGCCCGAGCCGGTGCAAGCGCCGCCCGCCGTGGTGTTCGACGAGGTCACGAATGGATACGTGCCGTGGTCGATGTCCAGGAATGTCCCTTGTGCGCCTTCGAACAGGATGTCGCGGCCGCGCCGTATCGCATCGTGCAGGAGCACGACCGTGTTCGCCACGTAGGGAGCAAGCCGGTCGCCCGCCGCCCGATACGCGGCGTGAACCTGTTTGAACGACAGCGGCGCAGCGCCCATGGCCTTGAGCACCGCGTTGTTCTCCGCGACCCGCGCGCGGAGTTTCTCCTCGAAGCGCGCCGGATTGATCAGGTCGATCATTCGCAAGCCGACGCGCGCGGCCTTGTCGCCGTAGGTGGGGCCGATGCCGCGCTTGGTTGTGCCAATCTTGTTGCGACCCTTGGCGGCTTCGCGCGCCCCGTCCAGCTCGCGGTGGTAGGGGAAGACAACGTGCGCGGTCTCGCTCAGCACGAGATTGCGCGGCGTGACCTTGATGCCGAGCCGGTGCAGGCCGTCCATTTCCGTGACGAGTCCCACCGGGTCCACCACGACGCCGTTGCCGATCACACACTGCTTGCCGGCGCGCAGGATGCCCGAGGGGATGAGGTGCAGCACGTATTTCTTCGGCCCGAGAAAGACCGTGTGGCCGGCGTTGTTGCCGCCCTGCGTGCGGACGACGATGTCCGCGCGCTCGGTGAGCACGTCAATGATCTTGCCCTTGCCTTCGTCGCCCCACTGGGCGCCGACGAGAATCGTATTCGCCATAAGTCCTCTGCCCGCGCGGGCAAGAAAAAACCCCGAAGTGTAAACTCGGGGCACGCCGCGCTATTTACGCGCAGACGCTAGGAGGCGACCTGGTCGAAGTCAATCTTGCATTCCCCTGTTTGAATTCGCGTGTGCGCAAGCTTGCGTGTCGCAAGCGTCGCCAGAGTCCTGCCGCGCTGCATGGGCAAATTGACGTTCGCGGTTTCGGCATCTCCCCGCCGGGTCTTGGTGGTGGACGATGAAGCCAACCTCACCTTTCTGCTCCAGGCCCTTTTGAAGACCGAGGGATGGCGCGGGGTTCGACCCGGCTCGCAAGCCCAACCGCCTCCACGGCGCGGGACTCATCGGCATGGCGAACGCGCCCACCCCCTCGGCGGCCGTGTCCGCGTCATCTCCGCGCCTCGCGAGGGCACGCAAGTCATCGCCCAATTCCCGCTCAATGAGTCCGGCGCCGAATCCCTCCGTCGCGGCACCGGCGCCCCGCCGTTGCGCGCGCACCTCGGGGACTTCTCCCGCGGGCTCGCGCGGTAGACGCCTTTTCCCCTTTCACCCCGCGGGCTTCCCCGCTAAGTCTCCGCCGTGCGCCTGCCCGCCGATTACCACATGCACACGCCGCTGTGCCGTCACGCGACCGGCGAGCCCACGGAATACGCCGCGCGCGCGCTGGAACTTGGCCTCACCGAGATTGGCTTCACCGATCACTCGCCGATGTTGCGGGACGACTTCGACGACTGGCGCATGCGCAACGACCAGCTCGACGACTACGTTGACAAGGTCTGCAAGGCCCGCCGGGACCACCCGCGCCTCACCATCAAGCTCGCCCTCGAAGTAGATTACCTGCCGGGCCACGAGGATTGGATTCGCGACCTCGCCGCGCGCCACCCGTGGGATTACTTCATCGGCTCCGTTCACTACGTCTCCGACTCTTGGGCCGTGGACAACCCCAACAAACTCTCCGAGTGGAAGCACCGCGACGCGTGGGAAGTGTGGTCCGTCTATTTCGACAGGCTCACGATGGCGGCTGCGACCGGGCTATTCGAGATCATCGGCCACGCGGACCTCCCGAAGAAGTTCGGCCATCGGCCGCAGCGCGATTGCACGCCGCTCTACGAACGCTTCCTCGCCGTCGCAAGGCAGACCGGCACCGCAATCGAGCTCAACACCGCGGGCCTGCGCAAGGATTGTCGCGAGGTTTATCCCAACCGCGCGCTGCTCGAAGTCGCCTTCCGCCTCGGCGTGCCCGTCACCTTCGGCTCGGATGCGCACGCGGCGGCCGAAGTCGGGCTGAATCTCGGCGACGCCGTCGAACTCGCGCGCGGCGTCGGCTACACCACGAGCCTGCGATTCACCCGACGCCAAAGCGAAGTGGTTCCGATCGAACCCGCGTGAATCGCGGCCTTTCGGAGTGTGGTGGGAAAGTATGGCGCGACACCGCTTGCCGCTGGAGGGGCACCGGGATGCCGGAGCGCCATTGTCAGTCCGCCGTTTTGCCGCGCTTGCGGAGCCAGAGGAAGAATTCCTCCTCCTGCATCTGGAGCATGGTGGTGGCTTCGGGGTAGTCGGGGTCGGCATGGACGTGGAGGTCGGCGATCTTCACGACGCCGTCCACGGCAAGCTCGAGGCGGTAGCGGCCGGTCTCCACGGGGCGTCCAAACGCGCCGCCGGCGAGGCGGCCCATCGTCTCTTGCACGGCGCGTTCCATCGCGTCTCTGGCGATGGATTGCGTGGGGTCGAGGCCGAAGCGCTGGAGGGTCTCGGCTGCCACCGGGTCGGTGTTGATTTCGTCTGGAGTGAGGGTGCCGTTCTTGTCGGTGTCGAGCCGGTCGAACAAGTCGCCGGGGCCGCGTCCGCTAAAGAGCCCGCCGAGGCCGCCGGCCGCGCCCGCCGGTGGCGCGTTGGTGCCGCGGGCTTGGCCTGCTTGGGCGCCTCCGGGACGGCCTTTGCCTTGTCCGCTGCCGCCGGGGCCGCCGGCGGGTCGCTGCGGTGTGGCTTGCGGGCCGGCACCTTCGGCCCCCGCGCCGGGGCCGCGTCCGCCGCCGCCACCAGCAAGTCCACCAAAGCCGCCGCCAGGGCCACCGCCGGTGCGGGCGCGGCGGAGGTCCCACGTGATGACTTGGAGTCCGGCGTTGGTGCGGACGGGCAGGTCGCGCACGAGTTTCCCGTCGGTGTCGGTGATCTTGAGCGCGGCTTGCTTGGCGTCCTTTGGCAGCGAGAGGAAGATGTTCGCGCCCGCGGCGGGATTCTGGCCGGTGAAAAACTGCTCGCCATAGTAGCGGCGGGTGATGCTGCCGGCCCAGAGCGTGGCGGGCTGGGGTTTGAAGAGCTGCACGTCGGCGAGCGAAGTGTCCTTCGTGACTTGGCGGAGCAGCGCGAGGTCGTGAATCCACAGTCCGCGCCCGTGCGAGGCGGCGACGAGTTCGCCGGCCTTCGCGGAGATGGCGAAGTCATGCACGGCGACGGTGGGCATATTGCACTTGAGGCTGGACCATGACTGGCCGCGGTCCACGCTGGTCCACACGCCGAACTCGGTGCCGAGGAAGAGCAGGTTGGGATTCTCGATGTCCTCGCGGAGACAGCGGGTGGTATGCTCGGGGAGGTTGGCCATGAGCGGCCTCCACGTGGCGCCGAAATCTTCAGTGGCGAAAATCCACGGCTTGTCGTCATCGGAGCGGTGCCCGTCAAACGTGACGTAACAGCGGCCTTCCTTGAAGCGCGAGGCTTCGATGGTGCTGACCCATCGCGGGCCGGGGATGTCCTTGAGGTTCGCGGTGAGGTTGTTCCAAGTGTGGCCGCCGTCCTTGGTGATCCAGAGCCAGCCGTCGTCGGTGCCGGCCCAAAGCACGTCGGGATTCAAGGGCGACTCGGACAGCGCGCTCAGGGTGCCGCGGCGCGTCCGGGTGAGCTCGGGCGAAATCTGGCGGAGCTTTTCGCCGCGATCCAGCGAGCGGTAGACGAACTGGGCGCCGCAGTAGAAGACTTTCGCGTTGTGAGCCGATAACGTGAAGGGCGTCTTCCAGTTGAACCGGAGCGTCGAGCCGCGTGGTGCCTCGGGCCGGATGCGCCCGCGCTCGCCGGTGCGGATGTTCACGCGGCCCATGACGCCGTTTTGGGATTCGAAGTAAACGAGGTCGGGGTCGTCGCGGTCCACGGCGCACATGAAGCCGTCGCCACCGCCGATGGGCAGCCAGTCTTCGGCGGTCGGGCCGGTGCGCGAGCGCAACATGCTCGGGCCCGCCCACGTGCCATTGTCCTGCAAACCTCCGTAAACTCGGTAGAGCCTGCGGGAGTCCACGGCCACGTGATAGAACTGCGCAAGGGGCAGCGTGTTCACGAACTCCCACGTCTTCGCGCGGTCGTGCGTCTCGTAAAAGCCGCCGTCGCCGCCAAGGATGATGTGACGGCCGTCGCGCGGATTGATCCACATCGCGTGATGGTCGGCGTGGACGCTCCGGCCCGCGTCGGAACGGAAGGTCTTGCCGCCGTCGGTGGACATGTGCAGCGAGATGCCGAGCACGAAGATGAACTTGTCGTCGTTCGGGTCCACGTGGATTTTGCTGAAGTAGAACGGGCGCGGGTTGAGGCTGTTGATGCGCTCCCACTTCTCGCCGCCGTCGGTGGACTTGTAAACGCCGCCGGTCTGGAAGCCCTCCTTGCCCTGCCGCTCCTGCACGTTGGCATTTTGACCGCCGAGCTGCGCGGCGAAGGCGTTGTTCCCACCGCCTCCACCGCCACCGCCGCCGCCAAAACCCTGCGGCCGCTGCCCGAGCGTGACTTCGATGGTCTGAGGCTTGTCGTCGCGCTTGACGATGAACTTCACCTTGTCCTGCGGTTTCTGGTCGCGGATGCGGTCGAGCAACGCCTCGTAGGACTCGATCTTCTTTCCGTCGAGCGTGGTGATGATGTCGCCGGGCCTGAGCCCGCCGGAATCCGCGGGACCTTCGGGGATGACCGTGAGGAGTTTCGCGCCGCCGTCGGCGTTTTCGCCTGTGAGTCCCATGTAGGCCGTGCCGGTGCGCGTGGCGTTCGTGGGACCGGTGCCGATCTTCTCGGACTCGACGACGGCGAAGAGCGTCCTGGGATTCTTCCGGAAATAGGTGAGGCCGATGCGGCCCAAGTTCACGGTGGGCAGGCCGTTGGTGCATTTCTTCCATGTCGCGCCGCCGTCGGTGGTTTTGTAGAGGCCGGAGCCTGGAGCATGACGCTTCACCGGGTCGTTGCCGTCGAACGGGTCGCGCAAGCGCTCATACATCGCGGCGAAGAGTTCGTTGGGGTTCGCCGGATTCATCACGAGGTCAATGCAGCCCGTCTTGTCGTCCACGAACAGCACGCGGTCCCACGTCTTGCCGCCGTCCTTCGTGCGATAGACGCCGCGTTCCGGATTCGGCCCCCACAAGCGGCCGAGCGCGCCGACATACACGATGTCTGGATTCTTCGGATGGATGGCGATGCGGCCGGTTTGAAAGATTCTCTCGAGGCCCATGTTCTTCCATGTCTTGCCGGCGTCGGTGGACTTGTAAACACCGTCGCCCCACGAGGCGGAGTTGCGCGCGTTGTGTTCGCCGGTGCCGACCCAGACGATCCTCGGATCCGAAGGCGCGACCGCGGCGTCGCCGAGCGACACCGTGTTTTCCTTCTCGAACACGGGCTCGACCGTCACGCCGTTGTTGGTGGTCTTCCACAAGCCGCCGGACGCGGAGGCGATGTAATAATTGGCGGGGTCGGACTCGTTGACCGCGAGGTCCACGATGCGGCCGCCCGTGACGCTCGGACCGATGGTGCGCCACCGGAGCTTCGAGGTCCAATCGCCCGGCAACATCCGCATCGGCGGCGAAGCGTCGCTGGACCCGGTGGTTCCGCCGGGCCCGCGTTGCGGGAAACCGCCCTGCGCGACGGCGCTGAAGGTGGCGACGACGGGCAACAAGAGTGCGGACAGAATTCTGGCATTCATGGGAGGCTCGCTGAGTTGCTGCAATTCAACACCATGTCCCTCGCGGGGTTGCAAGGCGAGAGTTATCGGCCGCCTACGCAAGAGTGCGCCCACCGCGGAACTGACTGCCCCGCGCATTGACCCTGCGGTGCTCGAATGACTTCCGTAAGAACCCGCCGCGCAAACTACCGTCGACCACGGGCGCAACCCACGACAATGGATGTGCCGGTCGTCGTCTTCACCAACTCCTGCCTCGGAAACCTCGGGCAACAGGCGTGGGCGGCCGGCGCCAACAAGTGCCTCAAGGAGATGTTCGACGTCGCGCACGGGCTCGCCGGGAAGGCCGGGATGATCGCCACCGGCATCGAGCATCCCGTGGAGGCGCTCCGCACCATCGAGAAACAGCCGTTCGACCTCCTCATCCTCGACGTGAACATGCCGCGGATGGACGGCCACGAACTTTGCGTGAAGCTCCGCGCCATCCCCTCGCGGGCGCGCACGCCCATTGTGTTTGTCACCAGCCTCTCCGGCTTCGAGCGCTGCGCGCGCGCCGCCCCCAGCGGCGGCAACGACCTCGTCGCGAAGCCCATTTTCCCCATCGCACTCGCTGTCAAGGCCATCATGTTTGCCCTCAAGTCGCGCCTCGGCATCGTGACCAAGTCGGCGTGACCGCGGCTCGACATTTCAATGTCGAGGTCCGCCTCGGTTTCACACAGACCAGGCACCACGTCGGAAGGTCGAGCTGCGGCACTCGGGCATTGGCAATTCCCCTCCTCCCCACTAAAACTCCCGCGTGCTCGACATCAAACTGATCCGCGACAAACCCGAATTCGTCCGCGAACGCCTCGCCTCGCGCCATGCCGGCGACGAGGCCCGCGTGGACGAATTGCTCGGGCTCGACGGAACCCTCCGCAAGGCGCTTGCCGAGGTCGAGCAGCTCAAGTCGCAGCGCAACAAGGCTTCGAAGGAAATCGGCGCGCTCATGGCCCAGAAAAAGTTCGACGAAGCCGAGGCCCGCAAGAAGGAAACCCGCGAACTTGGCGACCGCATCAACGCGCTCGACAAATCCGCCTCGGAAGCCGAGGCCGCGCGCGACGCCGTGCTCATCCGCCTGCCGAACCTGCCGCACCCGAGTGTCGCCATCGGCAAACACGCGGCGGACAATCCCGTCATCCGCGTCCACGGCACGAAGCCCGCGCCCGCGTTCACATTGAGGTCGCACGTCGAGTTGTGCGAATCGCTCAAGCTCGTGGACTTCGCGCGCGGCGCGAAAATTTCCGGCAGCGGCTTCCTGCTCTACACCGGCTGGGGCGCGCGCCTCGAGCGCGCGCTCATTCAGTTCCTGCTCGACCTGCACACCACGCAGCACGGTTACACCGAGATTTCACCGCCGTTCGTCGTCACGCGTGACTGCATGGTCGGCGTCGGGCAGTTCCCAAAGTTCACCGACCAGGCTTACGCCGTGCAGGAAGGCGCGGACGCCTCGACGCTTGGCAAGCTCTACCTCGTGCCCACCGCCGAGGCGCCCGTGGCGAACATTCATCGCGAGGAGATCCTGAAGGAAAGCCAGCTTCCGACTTACTATTGCGCCTACTCACCGTGCTTTCGGGCCGAGGCGGGTGCCGCGGGCGTCGGCACGCGCGGCATGATCCGCGTGCACCAGTTCGACAAGGTCGAGCTCATCAAAATCGTCGCGCCCGCGCGCGGCGAAGCCGAACTCGACGCGATGGTTGCGGACGCGGAGAAAGTGCTGCAGTTGCTCGGCCTGCATTATCGCGTCGTGCAACTCTGCACCGGCGACATGGGCTTCGCGAGCGCGAAGACCTACGACATCGAGGTGTGGGCGCCCGGACAGGACGCGTGGCTCGAAGTCTCGAGCTGCTCCAACTGCGAGGACTTCCAGCCCCGCCGCATGAACCTTCGCTTCAAGCGCGAGGCCGACGGGCAGAATGTCTTCCCGCATCTGCTCAACGGGAGCGGGACCGCGCTCGCGCGGCTGTTTGTCGCGCTCATCGAGACACACCAGCAGGCGGACGGGGGCATTGCGATCCCGGAACCGCTTCGCGCGTTCATCAAAGCCGACCACATCGCGCCCGCATGACGCGCGGCTGAGAATCCAACCCCCGATCAAGCCGAATGAGCCAGCTCCCACACCTCTTGGCCAACAATCGCCGCTGGGCGGACCGGATGCGCGCCGCCAACCCGAAGTTCTTCGAGAACCTCTCGCAGCTTCAAGCTCCGAAGTATCTGTGGATCGGTTGCGCCGACAGCCGCGTGCCTGCGAACGAGATCGTCGGTTTGCTGCCGGGCGAACTCTTCGTCCACCGCAACGTGGCAAACGTCGTTGTGCACACGGACCTGAACTGCCTCTCGGTGATCCACTTTGCGGTGGCCGTGCTGCGCGTGCGGCACATCATCGTGTGCGGCCATTACGGCTGCGGCGGCGTGCGCGCCGCATTGAACGGCACACAGGTCGGCGTCAGTGAAAACTGGCTGCGCCATGTCGAGGACGTCCGACGGCGCAACGCCCGCACGCTCGCGGAGCTTGCGGATGACGACGCCCGCGCCGACCGGCTTTGCGAGCTCAACGTGATCGAGCAGGCGATGAACGTGTGCCTCACCTCCGTGGTTTCCGAAGCGTGGCAGCAAGGCCATCCGCTCGACGTGCACGGCTGGATTTACAGCTTGCGCGACGGCTTGCTGCGCGACGTGCGCTTCCACGCCCAGAGCGAGGCCGCGGCACTCGCCAGTTACGACACCGCCGCCGACGCGCTCGCCCGCGGCCTCCGACCGGAGACCGCCGCGTGAGAATTCTCCAGGCCAGCGGCGAAGTCTTCCCGTATTCCAAGACGGGCGGCCTCGCGGACATGGTCGGCGCGCTCGCCAAGGCGCTTGCGCATGAAGGCCACGACGTCGGCGTCGTCACGCCGCTGTATCGCGGCATCCACGGCAGGTTCCCTTTGCAGCAGACGGACCTCGTCGTGAACCTCCCGCTTGGCGCGGCGCGCGTGCAGGGCCGCATCCTCACGCTCCAGCCGCACCCGCGGCTCACGATTTACTTCGTGGACCAGCCGGGATTCTTCGACCGGCCCGCCCTGTATGCCGAAAACAACGTGGACTATCCCGACAACGCGGAGCGGTTCACGTTCCTCGCGAAGTGCGTCGCGCATCTCGCGCGCACACTGCCGCTCAAGCCCGAGGTCGTGCACATCCACGACTGGCAGGTCGGCCTCGTCCCCGCGCTGTTGCGCGACCTCTCGATGCGCGACGGTTCGCGCGCGCCGCGCACGGTTCTCACGATTCACAACCTCGCGTATCAGGGCCACTTCAGCCGCGAGACCCACGAACTCACGAGCCTGCCGTGGGAATACTTCACACCCGAGGGCGTGGAATTCCACGGCGGACTCAACTGCCTCAAGGCCGCAATCGTGTATGCCGACCAAGTCACGACGGTGAGTCCGCGATACGCGCGGGAGATCACCACGGAGGAATTCGGCTGCGGGCTCGACCCCGTGCTGCGCGCGCGGCAGCACAAACTGACCGGCATCCTGAACGGCGTGGACTACGATGAATGGCGCACCTCGAAAAACCCGCACCTCAAGCACGCTTACACGCCCCGCCGCCTCGCGGGCAAACTCGACTGCAAGCTCGACCTCCAGCGCGAGCTCGGCCTGCCCATCCGCGACGACATCCCGCTCTTCGCCAGCATCACGCGGCTCGTGGACCAGAAGGGCGTGGACATCCAGCTCGGCGCGCTCGAGGAGATGCTGCCCGCGGACTTTCAGTTCGTGCTGCTCGGCACCGGCGCGCCGGCGTTCGAGAAGGCGTATCAGCAGCTTGCCCGGCGCTTCCCGCAGAAGGTCGCCGTGAAGATTGGCTACGACCACGGCCTTTCGCACCGCATCGAGGCCGCGAGCGATTTCTTCCTGATGCCGTCGCGCTTTGAGCCGTGCGGATTGAACCAGATGTATTCGCTGCGCTACGGCGCGGTGCCGATCGTGCGCGCCGTCGGCGGGCTTGACGACTCGACCGTGGACGCCACCGAGGACCCCGCGCGCGCCGACGCGATCAAGCTGCACGAGTTCAGCGCGCGCGCCCTCACCAAGGCCATCCGCAAGGCGCTCGTGCTGTGGTATCACCCGCACATCATGCGCGAATATCGCCGGCACGGCATGGCCGCGGATTTTTCGTGGGGCCAGACCACCGCGAAGTATCTGGAAGTGTTTGCAACGGCGTGACGCGCGATTGCGGCATTGCCTCATTGGCCATTCGACATACCTTTGTTCCATGCTCGCAACAAAACCCTGGCGTCCCGAATTGGTCCTCCGCCTGATGCTCGCGGTGGTGGTCAGCATGTCGGTGGTATCACTCGCGATGGCCGCACTGCTGCCGCCGGGATTGCACGAGACAGGTTCGGGCCGATTCCTTCAACTGCTCGGCGGGACGGTGGGGTTCCACTGGGCTGCGCTGCTCTTCATCGCGCTGTTTGTTCGCGCCCATGGGATGAAGGCGCGGGAGGCATTTGGATTCGATTCGGGCAATGCCATGCGGTCGATTGGATTCGGATTGCTCGCGGGCGTGCTCATCCTGCCCGTGTGCTGGGCCCTCGGTGAGTTCTCGGCGTGGTTGATGACGCATTTCAAGCAAGCTCCCGCGCCGCAGTTCACAGTTCAGGCCATCCAGAGCATCGTCGCGCCGGACCAGCAGGCTTACGCCGCCTTCGCCGCGCTGGTGCTCGCACCCGTGGTCGAGGAGATGCTCTTCCGCGGAATCCTCTACCCGGCCGTGAAGCAACTCGGTCATCCGCGACTCGCGCTCTGGGGAACTTCATTCTTCTTCGCCATCATTCACGCGAACGCGATGACGTTCCTCCCGCTCCTTGTTTTGTCGCTGCTGCTCACGCTCCTCTACGAACGCACCGGCAATTTGCTCGCGCCCCTCTCCACGCACATGCTCTTCAACCTCGCCAATTACCTCCTGCTCACGTTTCAACCGGAGTTGTCGCGCGCCTTTCCAACGCATCCATGACTGAGTTTGAGCTCATCGCGAAGCTCACCCGCGGCCTGCCGGCGCCCGCGTCCGTCGTGCGCGGCGTGGGCGACGACTGCGCGGTGCTCGACCTCGGCTTGACCGGCTCGTGGGTGCTGTTCAAGACCGACGCCGTAGTCGAGGGCGTCCACTTCGAGGCTCGAACCCCGCCCGGGAAAATCGGCCGCAAGGCGCTCGCGCGATGCCTCAGCGACATCGCCGCGATGGCCGGCACGCCTGCCCACGCGCTCGTTACGCTCGGGCTCCCACCGCACTTCGACCCGGCCCGGGTGGAGGCCATCTATGGCGGCCTCCGCGCGCTCGCGGAGCAGCACAACGTCGCAATCGTCGGCGGCGAAACGACCTCGAATCCAGCCGGGTTGATCCTCTCCGTCGCCCTGCTTGGCACCGTGCCGAAGGACAAATGCCTCCTACGCTCCGGCGCGAAACCCGGCGATGCGATCTTTGTCACCGGCACGCTCGGAGGCTCGCTAGGGGGGCGTCACCTCGACTTCGAGCCGCGCCTCACTGAAGCCCGATGGCTCGCGGCCAGTTTCCACATCCACGCGATGATCGACGTAAGCGACGGGCTTGCGGGCGACCTCGGCCACATCCTCAATTCCAGCGGAGTGGGCGCCGAACTGCGCGCGGCCTCGATCCCGGTCAGCCGCGAAGCAAAGTTGCGCGCCAAGTCGTCCTCGCGCGCCAAGCCGCCGATCGTCGCAGCACTCACGGACGGCGAGGACTTCGAACTGCTGTTCACCGTCGCCGGCGCCGATGCCGTCCCGCTGACGGACGCGTGGAAGCGGGAGTTCACCGACGTGCGGCTCACGTGCATCGGCAAAGTCACCGCCGAACCGGGGCTGCGGCTTCGTGATGAGCGCGGTGTGCGGAGCCTGGCCGCACGCAGTTTCGAGCATTTCGCATCCGACGGGAACGGAGCCGCATGACAACCGTCCAGACGCATTCACCCGAGGAGACGCTCGCGCTCGGCGAGCAGTGGGGCCGCGAGGCACAGCAAGGGCTCGTGATCGCGCTGTGCGGCGATCTCGGCGCGGGCAAGACCCAGCTTGTGAAGGGCCTCGCGCGCGGGCTCGGCATCACGGCGCGCGTGCACTCGCCGACGTTCGCGCTCCTCAACGAATATCGCGGCGGGCGATTGCCGCTGTTTCATATCGATCTCTACCGGCTGGACACGCCCGCGCAAGTTGCCGCTGCGGGTCTCGACGAATTCCTCTTCGGCCCCTGCGGCATCACCGTGGTGGAGTGGGCCGAGCGCTGGTTCACGGACCTTTCATGCCCCACGCACCACGCGCCACGTCCACCGCAACTCATGACCGCCCGGCTCGAAGTCATTTCGGACTCCGTGCGCCAAATCACTCATGATCATCCTCGCGCTTGAGTTTTCATCGGACCGCCACAGCGTCGCGATCGCCCGCTGCGCGATGGGCAAACCGCCCGTGGTGCTGGGCGAAGCCCACGAGCAAGGCGCGAGGCACATTCACTCCCTCGCGCTGGTTGCGTCAGCGTTGACTGCGGCACACGTTGAGCGCGAGGCCGTGGAGTGCATCGCAATTGGCCTCGGGCCCGGCTCGTTGACGGGCATCCGCTCCGCCATCGCACTGGCCCAGGGCTGGCAACTCGCGCACGGCGTTTCCGTGCAGGGCGTGAGCAGTGTGGAGTGTCTCGCCGCGCAAGCGCACGAGGCCGGACTTCGCGGTGTGATCCATGCGGTGCTCGACGCGCAACGCGGTGACTTCTACGCCGCCGGATACGAGATCGACGACACGGGCTGGCGCGCGACTTATCCGCTTCGGCTCATGAGCGCGAACGAGGCCGGCTCGATGGTGGGAAGCGCAGTTTGCGTCGGCCCCGGGGCCGGGCGCCTCGGCGCGAAAGGCCGGCCGATGTTTCCGGACGCGTCCGCGCTGGCGCGATTGGCCGGCGGACGAAACGTGTTGTCCACGATCGAGCAACTTGAGCCGATCAACCTGCGTCAAGTGTCTTTCGTAAAGGCGGCCGCGCCGAGGAAACTTCCTGCCACCGGCAACTTGCGCTCGCCACTTCCGCGCGCGGCTGATTAGGGTTTCGCAGCAACCCCCATTGCCGACACGGCCGGCTGCGAGTCCTGCGGCGCGGAATACAAGACGACGTTCGACTTCATCCCGGAAAACGGCGGCACGAGGGTTACCGTGACGAGGGTCGTGAAGCCGCTCACGTTCTTCGCGAGGCTGATGTCCCCGCTGGGCGCGCTGATGATGGGACCGATGAAGAAGTGCCTGCTCGGCGACCTCGAAGACCTCAGGCGGGAGATTGAGTCCGGCGCAACGCCGGCGCAGGATTGAGCGGCACATCCAGCGCGAGCGCGGCGAGGAAGCCGCGAGCCTTCGCAAGCGTCTCCTCGTATTCCGTCTCCGGCACCGAGTCCGCCACGATGCCGGCGCCGACGTTGAAATGCGTGGCGTCCGTCGTGCGCACCGCCGTGCGGATGGTGATGCTGAGCTGACTCTCGCGGTTGAAGCCGAGGTAGCCGTGGCATCCCGTGTAAGGCCCGCGCGCGACGGGCTCCAGCTCATCGATGATTTCCATCGCTCGGAATTTCGGCGCGCCCGTGATGCTGCCGCCGGGAAAGCACGACGCCAGCGCGGCGAAGTGCGTCACACCCGCGCGCAGCCGCCCCTCGACCGTGCTCACGAGATGCTGCACCTGCGCGAACCGCTCCAGTCGAACCAGTTCCGGCACCTGCACGCTGCCAAACTCGCACACGCGCCCGAGGTCGTTCCGCAACAGGTCGGTGATCATCACCAGTTCGGCCATTTCCTTCGCGCTCGTTTGCAACTCGTAGGTAAGCTGCGCATCGCGAGTCGCGTCGGTCGAGCGCGGGCGCGTGCCCTTGATCGGCCGCGTGGCGATGAGCGCGCCGCTCAGCCGCAGGAACAACTCAGGCGACGACGACGCGATTTGGAAATCTCCGCAGTCCAGAAACGACGCGAACGGCGCGGGCGAAACGTCACAGAGCCGCTCAAACAACTCCCATCCACCGAGGACGCTCGGCGTCGAGAGCCGCTGCGACAGGTTCACCTGATAAATGTGGCCGTGCCGGATGTAATGCTGCGCGCGCTCGACGCGGGCGAGGAACGCGGCGCGGGTGAGGTTGGAACGGACACGGACCGCGCCATCCGTGGCCGTGAACCCGTCATCCGCGCACCCCTCACCCGCCCTTCGGGCACCCTCTCCCCTCGCCGGACGGGGGGAGAGGGATGGGGTGAGGGGTGGGCGTGCCGGAAGCGCGGGTGAGGGGGAGTTGGAAAGGTCTTCATGCCCCAGTATCTCCTCCCAGAATTCAAACTGCCGCTTCGTCCGTTCCTCCGAGCGCGAGCCGTCCACGCCGAGGCCGGTCGCGATGATCCAGGTCTTTCCGAGTCGATGATCGAACACGACGAGGCTGTCGTGAAACCCCACGTGACTGTCGGGCAATTCGAGGTCGTCCACGGCGCGGCGCGACAGCTTGGGCTCGACGAAGTTCTTGAGATCGTAGCCCCAATAGCCGAAGCACCCTCCGAGCGGGAAGGGCAAGTCGGGGGCGTCGAGCAACTCGTAACGCGACATCAGCGAGTCGAGCACGCGCCACGGGTTGCCGAACTGGGTTTGCGGTCTCGCGTCAGGCGTCCGCGAGGTGGTGATCTCGCAGCGCGACGCGAACGAGCGGAACGTCAGCATCGGCCGCGCGGTGACGAACGAGTAACGCGATTGTCCCGGGTCAGACCCGTGACTGCGAAGCAGCACGACACCCGGCTCGCCCGCGAGTCGCGCAACGAGCGACTCGGGCGTGTGTGACGTGGCGGCTTCGTGGATCAGCGGGTGCATCGGACTACAGCGCCACCCTCGCGAGGTTGAAGTAAAAGAGCAACGTGAAGATGTCCACCACCGCGAGCGTGACCGGGCCGGCGGCGATCTTCGGATCGAGCTTGAGCCCGTGCAGCAACGCCGGGATTGCCACCCCGAGCAGGCTCGCCGTCACCACGCTCGCGCACACGCTGCCGCCGATCACGAGCGCGGGAGCGGCCTCGCCGCGCCACAACCACACGACCGCGACCACCGCCGCGCCGCACGTGCCGCCGAGCAGCGACGCGGTCCCGAGTTCGCGCCGGAACGCGCTCCAGAACCACGCCCACGTGTGCTTCAACCCGTGGATTGCCTGCACCGTCACCGTCACCGACTGCGCGCTCACGCTTTCGCCGAGGCCGAGCACAAGCGTGAGGAAGAACGCGAGCACGAGGCTTCCCGCCAGCGTCGTTTCGTAAGCCCCGGCCAGCATCGCGCAGACCGTTCCGCTCGCGATGGTCGCGAGCAGCCACGGGAAGCGGAAGCGGAACGCCGTTGCGGGCGAGGCGTTCTGCACTTCGGCCACGCGGAAGCCGATCGTTTGAAACACGTCATCCATGCGCTCGCGTTCGGAGACATCCACGACTTCCTCGGTGAAGAGGCCAACATCCACGACGCCGACGAGTTTGCGCTCCGCATCCACCACGGGAAACGCGAGGAACTTGTGGCAGAGGAAGAGCTCGCAGGCGTCCATGACCGTGGCCGTGTGCGGGATGGCGATGACACGCTCGATCATGAGGTCGCGGATGCGCTGGTCGAGCACGCCGGTGAGCAGGCGGCGCGTCGGGAGCACCCCCGCGAGACAGCCGTCGGCGTCCACGACGTAGAAATAGATGATCTTCTCGCCGACGCCCTGGGTGCGGATGTGGTCGAGCGCCTGCGCGACGGTGAGTTCCTGCGGCAGCGCGGTGAAGTCCCGACGCGCGAGACTCGTGACGGGCTGCACCAGCGGGTCGGGCTTGGATTCCATGGCCTGAATTCTGGCGTGACGCGGCGGTTGTGGCAACTGGCGGAGTCAACAAGACCCCGGCGCGCAAACTGTCGTGCGACCCGGAGGACGCAGCATTCTAGGGCCGCACGCTTCGATTGCAATTCCCGCTTCTCGGCCGTGTTCGGCCGCACTACGCTCGCGTCATGAACCTCGCACGCGCATTCGCGGAGTCGGCGGACAAGCACGCTGAGCGCACGGCCCTTTTCTACGGCGACATCGAGATCACCTACGCGACGGTCCTGCGCCAGACGGTTTCGCTTGCCGGGACCCTGGCGGGTCCGCTCGGTGTGAAGCCCGGCGACCGGGTTGCGTTGTGGCTGAAGAACTGCCCGGAGTTCATTCCGGCGTGGTTTGCAATCCAGTTCGCGGGTGCGGTCGCGGTGCCGATCAACAACTTCCTCAAGCCGGACGAAGTGCGGTTCATGCTCGAGGATGCCGGCGTGGACGTCCTCATCAGTGACGGGTCGATGGCGGAGTCGATCGCGAAGCTCACCGCGACCCGGCCGTCGCTGCGCGTGTGGTCCGTGGAGTCGTTCGGTGCGGACGCAGCCGGGACGTCCCCTGCCCTGCCACTCCCGGCGCGGGCGCGCGATGATCTTGCCGTGCTGATTTACACAAGCGGGACCACCGGCCATCCGAAGGGCGCGATGCTCACCCACGGGAACCTGCTTCACAACATCGACAGTTGCCGGCGCGTGCTGGAAGCCGTGCCGCACGACCGATTCGTCGTGCTGCTGCCGCTGTTCCACAGCTTCATGATGACGGTGGGGATGCTGCTCCCGATGCTCATCGGCGGTTCGATGGTCATCATCCGTTCGTTGCATCCGCCGAAGAACATTCTCGCCGAGATTCTCCACCGGCAGGCCACGTTGCTGCCCGCGGTGCCGCAGTTCTTCCGCACGCTGGCGCACGCCGGGATGCCGGCGAACAGCCCGTTGCGTGTGTGTGTCAGCGGGGGCGCGCCGCTGCCGATGGAGATCCTGAACGAGTTCAACGCGAAGATGCCGGTGCCGTTGATCGAGGGCTACGGGTTGAGCGAGGCGAGTCCCGTGGTGAGCCTCAATCCGCTGCGCGGCCCGTGGAAGGCCGGCTCGATCGGACTGCCGATCCCGAATGTCGAGATGAGCGTGCAGGACGAGGCGGGCGCGATGCTCGGGGACGATCAGACCGGCGAGATTTGCGTCCGCGGCGGAAACGTGATGGCCGGATATTGGAACAAACCGGAGGAAACGGCGAACGCCATCCGCAACGGGTGGCTGCTGACCGGCGACATCGGGCATCGCGCGAGCGACGGCTACTTCCACATCACCGACCGCAAGAAGGACATGCTCCTGGTCAACGGCATCAACGTCTACCCGCGCGAGATCGAGGAGATTCTCTACAAGTTTCCCGGAGTGAAGGAAGCCGCGGTCATCGGCATCCCCGACGCGCGCAAAGGCGAGCAACCGCTCGCGTTCGTCGTGCCCGCCGAGGGCGTGACGATCGACGAGAAGGCGCTGTTGCAATTCGTCCGCGAGAAACTTGCCGACTACAAGGTGCCGCGCCATGCGAGGTTCCTTTCGGCCCTGCCCCGAAACGCCACGGGAAAGGTGTTGAAGACTTCGCTGCGCCAGCTCGCCTCCCAGTCCGCTTGAGCGGGCTTCCACGTAGTTTCCTGTATTCTCGGGCGTCATCACACCAGTTACGGTGCGCGGGAGCGGGAGGTTGCAGCCGGGCGTGAGTGCCCGTAGCCTCCTCAACAATGGCAAACGGGACAGGCAACCCAGACCAGCAGGAGTCCGAGGAAATCTCCGCGGATGCGCTCCTCGCCCGCCTCAGGCCGCTGCTTGAGACGGAGACCGGCCGCGGGAATGTGACCGTTTCGCGGTATCTCACCGCGCGATCCAAGACCAGCTCCGGCACGGGCGGGGCAACCGCGCTTGTGGTCGTCCCGCGCCCCGTAAACGACAGCGGCTTCTTCGAAATCAAGAACGTCATCGCACTCGGCGGCATGGGCGCGGTGCTGAGCGCGGAAGACAAGAATGTGCTGCGCACAGTCGCGCTGAAAGTCATGTTGCCGGGCGCGGCGCTGTCCGAGGAAAAAGTGCAGCGATTTGTGACCGAGGCGCGCATCACCGGGCAGTTGGAGCACCCGAACATCGTCCCGCTTTACGAGATGGCCGTCACCGCCGACGGCACGCTGTTCTACACCATGCGCATGGTCGGGGGCCGCACCTTGAGCCAGATCCTCACCGACATTCGCAACAACGACACGGACACAGTCGCCAAGTTTCCGCTCGGCCAGTTGCTCACGATTTTTCAGAAGGTCTGCGACGGCGTCGCCTACGCCCACTCCCGCGGCGTCATTCACCGCGACCTGAAACCCGACAACATCATGGTCGGCGATTACGGCGAAGTGCTCGTGATGGACTGGGGATTGGCGAAGGTGCTCCCGACGGGCCTCGCCAACGCCGGCGCGACGCCCGCCGCGCCGATGCTGCCCTCCGAGCTCGCCGGCCGGGACTCCTTCCGCACCCTCGACGGACAGGTCAAAGGCACGCCCCGCTACATGGCGCCCGAGCAAGCCGAGGCGCGCACCGATGCCATCGACGTCCAGACCGACATCTACGCGCTCGGCGCGATCCTCTACACGATCCTGACGCTGCACCCGCCGGTCACAGGCGACGACGTCCGCGAAGTGCTCGAGAACGTCGCGGCCGGCAGGATCCTGCCCCCCACCCAGTTCAACACCCGCACGTCGGTGCAGGACCGCGATGCGCTCAAGGTCTTCGGGGACGTCATCCCGCCGCTCGTGCACTGCCCGGACCGCCGCATCCCCGCCGCGATGTCCGCCGTCACCATGAAGGCCATGGAGCGACTGCCCGAACGGCGATACCAGACCGTCGCGGATTTGCAGCGCGACATCACCGCGTTCCAAAACGGCTACGCGACCAGCGCCGAGAAGGCGACCACGGTGACGCTCTTCCTGCTCGCCCTCAAGCGGCGCCGCACGGAGTTCACGCTCGTGGGCATCGCGGGAATCCTCCTGCTCTCGCTCGGCATCGCGACGTTCATCAACGTCACCCGGACGCTCGAGGAACTGCGTGCGACGGCACCGAGCATCTACGCCGAGGCGCGGCTGCTCATGGGCGAGCGCAAGTTCGCGCGCGCGATCCAGAAAATCTCCTACGCCATCTCGCTCGATCCCAAGGAAGCCGATTACTACGTGCTGCGCGGCCAGCTTTACCAGAGCCAGATGCGCTTCGCGGACGCCCGGGACGATTTTGCGAGCGCACTCCAGCTTTCACCCGCCCACCTGCTCGCCCGCGACAACCTTGAAGTCTGCGAGAAAATCCTCCGCGACAATCCCAGCCGCGAGACGTTGTCCGCGGAGAGCTTCAGCGAGTTGTTCGTCGCCATGCGCAATCAGGGGCGCGACGCGGAGCTCACCGCGCTGATGCCGCGCTTTGGGCGCGGCGCGCAGCAGATTCACGACTCCTGGAAGGCCGTCCTCCGCAAGGCGGGCCTCCACGGGGAGCTCACCCGCAACGCCGATGGCTTTCTCCAGCTCGACCTGTCCGGCGCCCGGCCCGGAAACACGCGTCTCTCCGACATCTCTGCGTTGCGGGACATGCCGTTGACGAGCCTGAATCTCGCGCGCACCGCCGTGACCAATATCGCCGCTCTCCGCGGCATGCCGCTCGCCTGGCTCGACCTCTCGGGGACGCGCGTGGACGATCTCACCCCGCTCACGCGCGCGCCGATCGAGGACCTCAACCTGTCCAACAACCTGCGCATCCGCGACCTTTCGCCGCTGCAGGTGGGCCCGCTCGGCAAACTGGACCTTTCCGCCACCGGCGTCTCCGACCTGCGGCCGCTTCGCGAACTGCAACTGACAAACCTCAACTTGCACCGCACGCCGGTGACCGACCTTGCGCCCCTGCGTGGCCTGCCGCTCGGAACCTTGCGTCTCGACGGCATCGTGGCGGTGCTCGATCTCGCGCCGCTTGCCGAGTGCACGCGTCTCGAGCACCTTTCGCTCCCGCCCAGATACAAGAACATCGAGGCCCTTCGCGACCTTCCGGCCCTCAAGCGCATCGGCCGCGAACCGAAGGGCACCAACTGGGACTCGGTCCAGACCGCGGATGCGTTCTGGAAAGAGTTGGAGGCGAAGAACGGAAAGCAGTAGACCGAACGCGCCCAAGCCGCCACTCCGGCAGCACACGGCTCTTTGCCGGAGGGGACGCGACGGCTTGAAGGAGCCCTGTCCGGTGTAGCGTCGGCTCTGTGAGCCGACCGATTGAAGAAGAGGCTTGCACCTGGAGGAGTCCTGCTGGTAGGCGTATCTACGATCCAGATGAAGGTGGGGCTCATATACTCTCGCCCTCTCGCCCGATAGGCGGAGGCTTTCTCACCCCCGAGTCGAACACGTCCGCCGCGCAGGACGCATCTGCGACGAGACAAAAAAGCCGTTCCCCTTGCCCGAACGCTGCTCTTCCTTTCCGGGAAAACCCATCCCGCCATCCCGGACGCCATTTCTTCCTCGCCCAAAACCCGTCCGCCCACCCCGGACGCCTTTTTCTTCCTCAACGACAAACTCTTACGCAAGGAGTGTTATGTGTTCATTCAAGAATGCGATAAAATCACAGTTCATCACGATATCAGTCAGCATCGGATGCTGCATAATTGTGGCATGGATTTCTGCAACAAAGGCAAGTAAGCGAACTGAATCCCGGCTAGTTGCACATCAACTGTTTTCTGAGTATTCGAATTACTATAGTGCAAAATCTGTGGCTGAAGCGCTGCGTCAGGCCGATACTCAAGGGGCGCTCGAAGCTGCGGAAGCAACGATGGATAGCGCTGTTTGGATTATCTGGAGCAAGTTCGGCTCGCCGGCGGCCCCATCACCGACACCTACCCAAACGACGCCCCGGACCAGGTGTCAGCGAGCGTGTGGGCCCAAGCTGCTCGTGAAGCGCTGGGCGGGGAACGAGGTCCGACAGCTCCTACTTCCCCCGCTTGATCTCCCGGATGAAGACGTTGCGGAACCAGAGCGTGTTGCCGTGGTTTTGCAGCTCGATGGGGCCCGTCGCCGGCAGCGGCTTGCCGCGCTCGAAGTAGTTTTCCAGCGTTGTGTTGTTCACGACGAGCTCGCTGTTGAGGAACACGTGCACTTTCTCGCCGATCATCAGGATGCGGAAACGGTTCCAGTCGCCGGGCGCGTGGTCGGCGAAGACGAGCGGGTCGGTCGGGTTTTTCTGGTTGTTGTAAAGGCCGCCGGAGCCGAGGCGCTTCGGGTTGCCGCGCTTGTCTTCGCGGTCCCAAATCTGCACCTGCGGCTGGCCGCGCAGGTAGATGCCGCTGTCGCCGAGCGGCGCAATCTTCCAGTCCACGAGCAATTCGTAGTCCGCGTAGTCGCGCGCGGTGACGAGGTTGCGGCCTTTGCCGTCGAAAATGAGGTCGCCGCCGGCGACGGGATGCCAGTGGGCGCGCATGTTATCGTCGGCCTCCTTCTGGAGCTTTCCGAGTTCGTCCTTCGGCAGCGCGGCGCGGCCGGGCGGGCTGCCTGCCTTGCCCTTGAGCGCGCCGCGCCAGCCTTCGAGGTCGCGGCCGGTGTAGAGGCGCTCGAATCCCTCGGGCGGCACGTTGTGCAGCGCGATGACCGGCAGTTCCTTGATGCGGATGTTTCGGAACTCCACCTGGTCGCCGTGGCCGAGGAACCCGACGTGGCCCTTGTCGCGCAGAAGGCCGGGATGTTTGGTGAGCGTCTCGGCGTCGGTGACGTCGTTAAGATTGGCGTTCACGATGACCTTGCCGTTGAGCACCACACGGGCACGACGGCCGCGATAGGTGATCTCGTAGGAATTCCATTGTCCCGCCGCGGCGACGGCGCCGCGTTTCGGGGGGATGACGTCGTAAATCGATCCGCAATACTGCGCGGGCTTGAGCTTCGAATACTTCGGGTCGTTGTCGTCGAGAATCTGGATTTCCGTGCCAAGCAGGTGCGGTGCGTTGTCGGAAAGCGGGCAGCGGATGGCGATGCCGTTGTTGCCGCCGGCCTCGAGGCGGAAGTCGAGTCGCAGCACGAAGTCGGCGTATTGTTTCTCGGAGAAGAGTTTTCCGCCGCCGCCTTTCGGGCAGATGAGCATGCCATCCTTCACGACGTAGCCGGAGCCTTTGCCGACGTGCTGCCAGCCGTCAAGATTGCGCCCGTTGAAAAGGTCGACGAAGCCCGCGTCGCGGTCCGTGGTGGCGCAGCCTGCGAACAGGGCGAGCGCCGTCGAAACGGAGAAGGTTGCGGCGGTGGCACGGTGGCGTTTGAGCGCAGCGGCTATCATGTGAAACGAGTGGTTCAAAGGTCGCGGTCAGGCTGTTGAAAAGGCGAAGAGGTGTCAAGAATCGCGTCGGCCCGGTCACGGCTCATTTTGAGACGCTGAGTCGGCGCTGTGAACCGGCATGCTGGCGCACAGCGCCAACGCTACACCTGATCGAACCACTGCCGTCGGCTGCAATCCACACTCCGTGCTGGTCCAATCGGTTCGGGGCGCCCGAACAACTCGCGGGTTTCGGAGCGAGCACCGGAATCGCCGCGCGCTAATACGTCACGAGCGAGTGGACGGGCAGGCCCTTGAGCTTCTCGCGGCCGTTGAGTCCGGCGAGTTCGATGAAGAAGTTGATCGCAACGATTTGCGCGCCCACCCGCTGGAGCAGCGCAGCCGCGGCCGCAGCGGTTCCGCCCGTGGCGAGCAAGTCGTCCACGAGCAACACGCGCGCGCCGGACTTCACCGCATCCGTGTGGATGGCCACGGTCGCGCTGCCGTATTCGAGATCGTAGCTTTGCTCGAAGGTGGCGTAGGGGAGCTTGCCCTTCTTGCGGACGGGGACGAAGCCCGCGCCAAGTTTGAGGGCGGCGGCGGCGGCGAAGATGAAGCCCCGGGCGTCGATGCCGACCACGGTGTCCACCGTGCCGGGGCGGATGCGGTCGGTGAGCAGGTCAATGCACCCGGCAAAAAGGCGGGCGTTTTCGAGGACGGGCGTGATGTCCTTGAACTGGATTCCCGGCTTGGGGAAGTCCGGGACGTTGCGGATGGCGCGCTCCAATTCGGCGGACGTGACGCGGGATTCGCTCATGAAAAGGCGGCGGGAGCGATACCACTATTCCGGGGTGCGTTCAAGCTTCTCGATCATCCGGCGCAGTTTGCGCAGCGAGAAGTTCTGAATCTGGCGGACGCGCTCGCGGGTGACGCCAAACTTCACGCCGACTTCCTCGAGCGTGCGCTCGGGGCCGCCGTCGAGGCCGAATCGAAACCGGATGATCGTCGCTTCGCGCTCGGGCAGCGTCTTGACCATCTCCTGGAGCATTGCGGTGACGGTCTTGTCCTCAAGATCCTCGTAAGGGGTGGTTGCGGATTCGTCGGCGATGACCTCGGAGTAGTTGGCCGAATCCGGGTTGTCGTTGATGTTCGCGTCGAGTGAGGTGGGGCGAATGGCGGCGCTGCGCATCTGCGCGACCTTCAGCGGAGTCATCCCCATTTCCTCGGCGAGTTCCTCGTCGGTGGGCTCGCGGCCGAACGCCTCCTGGAGCTTCAACGCCACGCGGCGCATCTTGGCGATCTTGTCCACGAGATGGACCGGGAGCCGGATGGTCTTGGACTGATTGGCGAGCGCACGCTTGATGGACTGCTTGATCCACCATGCCCCGTAGGTGGAGAGCTTGCCGCCCTTCTTCG
Source organism: Verrucomicrobiota bacterium (assembly GCA_016871675.1). Classification (NCBI taxonomy): domain Bacteria; kingdom Pseudomonadati; phylum Verrucomicrobiota; species Verrucomicrobiota bacterium. The sequence goes on along the minus strand of VHCN01000015.1, from coordinate 34,913 downwards.
GGTCGAAGCGCTCCACGGCCTTCATCAGGCCGATGTTGCCCTCGTTGATCAAGTCGAGCAGGGGCAGGCCGAAGAACTCGTAATCGTGGGCGATCTTCACCACCAGCCGGAGGTTGGCCTTGATCATGTGCTCGCGCGCCGCCTTGTCACCTTTCTTGATCCTGGCGGCGAGTTCGATCTCCTCCCGCGGTGTGAGCAACGCAACCTGGCCGACTTCGCGAAGGTAGAGCTTGATCGCGCTGTCGCCATCGTAGGAGCCGCGCTCGCGGGCGCTGAGTGGGGGAACTTCCTCGCGGACAACCACGACGCGGGGCGCGGGTGCCGGGGTGCCGGGCAACGCCGGCTCCGGGCGCACGGCCCGCCTGCGGCGCGGCGCGGGTTTGGACGTGGCTCTTGGCTTCAAGGCTCGTGGCATGGCTTGTAATCCGGCGGGCGCGCCGCGCAGAAGTGAGTGCCACGTCAATCCCGGTCGCGCGAGTGCGTAAAGATGAGCACCCAGTGAAGCAACTGCATCAATGCCATCACCATCGCGGCGACGTAAGTGAGCGCCGCGGCACTGAGCACCGAACTGACCCCCGCGCGCTCGTGGTCGCGGACGAGGCCGAGCCGGATGAGTTCGGCCTTGGCACGGCTGCTGGCGTCATACTCGACGGGGAGCGTGACCAGTTGGAAGGCGAACAGGATGCCGTAGATCACGATGCCCAGGAGAATGAGGTTGGACATCTGGATGAACATGCCGACGAGGAAGAGGCCGAACGAGGCCAGCGTGGCGAACTGCGTCACGGGCACAAGCGCCATGCGGACTTCGAACAGCGAGTAGGCCTGCTTGTGCTGAAGCGCATGCCCGGCTTCGTGCGCCGCAACGCCAATCGCCGCGATCGACGAGCCGTGGTAGTTCTCGGAGGAGAGGCGCAGCGCCTTCTTCGAAGGATCGTAGTGGTCCGTCAGGTGGCCGGGGACTTCCTCAACGGGCACGCTTGACAGCCCGGCGCGGTCGAGGATTTCCCTTGCGGCCTCGGCACCGGTGATGCCGCCCGCCGAGCCGATTTTCGAGTATCGGCCGTAGGTGGACGAGAGCTTGTATTGCGCGTAGAGCGCGAGCAGCAGTGCGGGGAGGATGAACAGGATGTAAGTCATGTCTGTATAATGGAATTGTATTCTGGTTTGTTTCGCCCATCTCCGGCAAACCGGCTTCTTCTTGATCTCGAACCCGCCGCCGCACGGGCCATCAAGCTATCAGGATGCCAGCCGGCGCGTAAACAAATCCATCGGAAACAAACCGCGGAAGCCCGCTGATGCGACCCGCACGCCCGTCGCCCCGTGCCACGGCACACGCCGCGTCACACTTCGAGCACTTTCTCGAACTTCGTCAGGTTGCGCGCGCCATTCGCGGTCACGAGGGCGACATCCTCCAACCGCACGCCGCCGAGTTCGGGGTAGTAGAGCCCCGGCTCAACCGTGACGACGTGCCCGCGGCACAGGATGTCCCGCGAGTTCGGCGCGACGCGCGGCGCCTCGTGGATTTCCATGCCGAGCCCGTGGCCGGTGCCGTGGAAGAATCCCTCCATCCGGCCGTTGTGTCTGCAAGTCTTGTAGCCCTGCTGGGTGAAAAAGTCTTCGATCGACTTGTGGACCTCGACACCGCGCGCGCCGGCTTTGAATTGCTTGAACGCGAGCGCCTGACCGAGCGCGACCGTGTGATACAGCTTCCGAAGCGGCTCCGCGGCACGGCCCTTCACGAAGGTTCGGGTGATGTCGCCGAAGTATCCCGTTTTTTGCGATCGCGGAAACACGTCCACCACGATGGGCTCGTTGGCCCGGAGCGGGCCGTGGCCCCGCTCGTGCGGGTCGCAGGACTGGCGTCCGCCCGCGACGATGGTGTGGGCCGCCAACCCGCCGGACTGGATGATGGCCGTGTCGATGATCGAGCGGAGCTTCTCCGATGTCAGCGGGACGTTGTGGTAGAGGAGCCGCCGGTTGCGGCCGACCTTGGCGTTCTTCAACGCTTGATGCGCCTCGGACAGGCCCACCTCGGCCATCATGAGCGCGGCGGAGATTTTCTTCACCTCGTCGGCGCGCTTGTGCTGGCGCTCGGGGAAGCAGGGGCCTTTCATCAATCCGACGCGCAGCCCGAGGTCGCGCAGCCGTCGCACAAGGCCGACGGGGAATTGCTCCGGCACTTGAATGCTGCGCAGGCCGCGCTCGCGGAGGATGGCATTGATCACCTGCGCATGGGTGACATTCCGAACACCCGCCTTGTGAAGGTGGTTCGAGTAGTGCGTCCACGAGAGCACGCGGCAATGCGGAGCTTCACGGCGCGCGCGGTCGATCTCCAGGTCGCTCATCACGATGTGGCAGCGGCCGTTGATGCGAAGGCAAATGAAGGCGTCCGGCACGAACATCCCAACGGCATAGAGCATGTCCGCGTCACGCTCGCTGTCTGAAACCATCAGGAAATTCTCTCGGGGCACGGGTTCGGAGATTAGACCTCGCGAGTGGTTTGGCAAGCGAGAGATTGGAAACGCGCCGGCAAAGTCGAAACGCCCTTCAGATCCCGCATCGCCACGCCGCGGGCGGCGGACTTACACGCCAAACAACCGGTCACCGGCGTCGCCAAGGCCGGGGACGATGAAACCGCGCTCGTTCAATCGCTCGTCAATGGCGGCCGTGAAGATCGGCAGATTTGGGCAGTGACGCCGCACGGCCCGGATGCCCTCGGGCGCCGCGAGCAGGTTCACCATCCGCGCGTGGCGGGCCCCTCGCTCGGCAAGCAATTGCATGGCGCTGACGGCGCTGCCACCGGTGGCGAGCATCGGGTCCATAAGGATGACCTCGAAATTGCCGAGCCGGCGCGGAAGACTTTTGTGGTAGGTGACGGCGTGAAGCGTGGTTTCTTCGCGCTTGAGACCGATGAACCCGACGCGCGCGTGCGGAATGAGTTGCAGAATGGGTTCGAGCATCCCGAGCCCCGCGCGCAAGACGGGCACGAGCAGCACTTCGCGCTCGAGCTCGTGGCCGCGGGTCCGCGCGAGCGGCGTGCGCACGGTGGTTTCCCGCAGCGCGAAGGAGCGCGTCGCCTCGTAGACCATCAGCGCCGCGACCTCGCCGAGCAACCGGCGGAACTCCTGCGGCCCGGTGCGCTCGTCGCGAAGGCGAGAGAGATTTTGCCGGATGAGCGGGTGGTGGATGACGGTGACGCCCTTCATCTCACGGAATCACCGAGGTGGAAATGAAGTAGAGGCGGCCGAGCTGGAGCCGTGGAACGTCCATGCCGATGTCGATTTTCACGGACTTGGCCTCGCTCTGGCCGAGCAGGCGGAACAGGCTTCCGAAATCGAACGGGGGTTGATACTTGATGAGCGTGGCGTCGGAGATGCCCGCGATTTTCCTGGCGCGGGCGAGCGCGGTGTCGAGCGTGCCCAATTCGTCGACGTAACCGAGTTCGAGGGCCTGCTTGCCGGAGAAGATGCGGCCGTCGGCAAAATCCTTCCAGTTGGCGACGAGCGCGCGACCGTCGGAGCCGTTCGCGGTCTTCGCCTCGCCCCTGCCCTGTTCGACGATGGACTGAAACTTGCCGTAAACCTCGTCGATGAGCGTCTGAAGCATCCGTTTTTCCTCGGGGAGGATTTCCTCGGGCTTTTTGGTGCTGCTGAGCATGTCCTTGAATTTGCCGCTTTTGAACGTCATCGGTTCGACGCCCACCTTGTCCATGAGGCCGCGGAAGTTGATGCTTTGCATGATGACGCCGATGCTGCCGGTGAGCGTGAGTTCGTTCGCGACGATCCAGCGGCACGGCGCGCTGACGTAGTAGCCGCCGGACGCCGCGAGCGACCCCATGCACGCGATGACGGGCTTCTTGTGCTCCTTCTGAAACTCGCGGATCGCGCGGTAGATGTCGTCGGATGCGAGCACTTCGCCACCGGGCGAGTCCACTTTCAGGATCACGGCCTTCACATCGTCATCCTTTGAGGCGAGGCGGAGCTGGTCCTTGATGAGCGTGACGGGGTCATGCGCACCGCCGCCGAGGCTCATGATGACGCCGTTGATCTCGATGAGCGCAATCTTGTCGTCCGTGCGGTCCTTCGAGGGCTTTACGACGTGGACCTCATAAATCTTGTTCTCGACCTGCGCGATGCCGCCGCCCATGCCCGTGAACATGCTGAGGAGGCTGGCGATCCAGGTCAGCAGCAGGATCGCGCCGAGGAACAGCGAGAGGATCATCCAGCCGCGGCCACCCTTGCGCGGCGGCGGGGCGGGAGTAGTCGCGCGGGGCGGCGCGGCAGGCGCGGAGGGGGGCGGCGTGGGAATCTGCGGTGGCAATTGGGGCAGCGGGTTGTCCATGCGCGGGAAGCTATCGGAAGCTCTCCGCGTCGGCAAGGGTTCACCGCGGAACAACCGGGGTTACGGCACCTGCAGGATGCGGTAGTAGAGGGTGCGGTTGGTCAGGGCGTTGGTGTGGACGAAGGAGAGCGAACCGTTCGCCGGGGAAACGTAAGTGCCAAGCGCAATCCAGTTGATGAAGTTGGTGGTGTATTCGACGCGGTATTTCTCACCGGGCAACGTGCCGACATCGAGGCCGAAGTGGCGGTTCGTCAACAGCACGGGCGGCGGGGCGGCGTTCGGCAGCACGATGGGCGCAGCGCTTACAAGCAGTCCGTTCGTTGGCAGCCGCGCGAGCACGGAGTAGTTGATGTGATACGGGTCGTTGTTCAGGACGCCGAAGAACCAGTCGCCGCCGAGGCCCGCCACGGTTGCATTCGTCCGGACGACGACCGTCTCGAGCGCCGTGCCGGGCAACGTGCTGAAAAAGTCGTTCGTCGATCGCGTGGGATACGCACCGCGCCGGACGATCAGATCGCCGCCGCCAGTCAGGCTGGTGACTTGGAAGAGCGCTGATGGCGTGCCGGCGGGAACCGTGAGCTTGAACATCGTGCTTGGCGCGTTGCCCGGCGGCGTGGTGCCCGCGGAAGCAACGCCGGTGACCACCGGCACCACACTGTAGGGTGTGCCGCCGTAACTTGTCGCGCGCAGGTTGTAGGCGACGGGCCGCGAGTCCGCGTTGCCGACGCCGACATACCAGACACCGGAGGAGAGCGGGACGAAGCCCGTGCCTGGCACGAGCAGGATCTGGTCGGTGCGGGTTCCGAGGTTGATGCTGCGGTAGTCAAACTGCGTCGTGTCGAGTTGCGCGGAGGGTGGGAAGCCCGTGTTGGCCTTGCGCACGTAGAGGTCCAGGTTCCCGCCCGCCGGCGTGAGTTCGAACAGCGTGGCCGACGCGCCCGGAGGGACGTTGAATTGCCAGTAATCCATGCCCGCCCCGTTCACGAGCGAACCGGAAGTCAAGATCCCGTTGCCGAGCGAGGGCACGGGCGGCAGCCCTTCCTGGTCGAAGTTCACCTTGATCGTTCCGGTCGACGCGCCTTCGCCGGGGAGAATCCCGAGGTAGTAACGCTGCCCGGCCTTGAAGGATGCCACGCCTCCCGTCCCGAGCACGAATGTCCCGCCGTTCGTGAAGGTTTGCAGCGTCACGTTGCCGTTCGCACCGGGCACTGGAACGCCGTTGAGATTGTAAACGACCGTCACCGGGCCGCTCGCGGTGATGGTGTTTGTCGCGCGCGACGCCACGCCCGGAGTCTGCACCGAGAGATATTGCGGCCCCGTGGAAAGCAGCAGCGGGGTGATGACGCCGCCCGAGACGACCAAACCCGCGGGTGTGCCGACAGGCGCGTAGCTGAAGGTGAGATTCCAGCACATCACGCGCGGCGGAACCGGCAGCGCGTTGCTGATGCGGTTGTCCCAAATCTCCAGCGACCACGCGCCGTTGATGACGGCGCCGTTGGTGACGCGCGTCGTGTCGCCGATGAACTGCCGCAGGGACTCCTCGGGTTGATACCAGTTCTTGATGCGGTAACGGAACAGGAACATGTCGCGCTCGCTGCCGTTGTAAGTGTGGCCGGTCACGTAAAGGTCGTTGCCATCGGTCGTGACCGCGGTGGCTGCGTTTGCGGGATTGCCGGTCACGCTCACGATGTTCGTCGTAAGGATGGACATTGTTCCCGCAGTCGCCGTCAGGCCGGGGTTGATCTCGAGCAGGATGCCGTCCGAAGTGCCGACCGCGTTGGACCGCACGCCGACGGCGTAGAGCCGGCCGGAGCAGCCCGCGCCGGTCACGCCGAAGAGCGTGTCGTTCTGAAGCGGGGAGAGTTTGACGGAGAGGCGGTCGACGAAGGTGCCGTTGAGCGTGTATTTGTCCACGATGTTCGAGCCGCCCGTGTTGGTCGAGGACGTGCCGACCGCGAAGATGTTGGAATTCAGAACGGTGACGCCGTGGTAGCGGCCGGCGGCCGGGTTGGTGCGGCCGAGGTTCACGGTGCCGTTGGTCGAGACGATCACGAGATACGGGAAGTCCACGCTGAGAGCGCCGTTGGTGTAACCCACGGCGACGATGTTCGTGGTGTAAAGGCTCGCGAGCGCCATGCCGAAACTGTGGAAGCGGTTCGTGGCCGAGAACTGCGGCAACGCCGCGGGGTTGTCCTGCGCGATCCAGATTCCGGCGCCGTTCGTGCGCGCCTTGGACATGAAGAACTTGTTCGTGCCGGGAATGTTGCCGGAGGCGCCGGTCACATAAATGTAGTTCGTCCCGTTCTCGTTCTGCGTGAGCACGGCGTTGAACCGGTCGTCGCGGTCGACGCCGAAGACGTTGTTGGTGACGATGCGGCTCACCCAGGCACCGCCGTTGCCGGCCGCGCCACCGACGACGGGACCGGAGTTCGGATAGTTCAGCACCACCGCCTTCTCGCGGTTGGGGCTGACGGTGTTCACGGACTCGCGGATGGTGTGGGCGCCGGAGTTTGCGATGACGAGGTTGCCGTCCGGGCGGATGGCGATCCCGCGCGGCAGGTTGAACGTGGCCGCGGTCCCCACGCCCGGCGCATCGCCCGGCACGCCGCTGCCGCCGATGATCGAGACGAGGCCGCCCGGCGTGACTTTCTTGATGACGTGCCCCCCGGTGTCGGACACGAAGACCGTGCCCGTGAGGTCCACGGTGATTCCCTCGGGCGAGTTGAAGCCGCCGGCAAGCGTGGTCACGATGCCCGCCGCGCTGATGCGCCGGACATTGTTCGCCACGGTGTCGGCCACATACATGTTGCCCGCTACGTCGATGGCAATGGCGCGCGGCGTCGTGAAGGTCGCGGTCAGGCGCGGGCCGTTCGCGGAACCCGCGGCGCCGGTGCCCGCGTAGGTGGTCACGTTGCCGGCGGTGTCGATCATCCGGATGCGCCGGTTGCCGGAGTCGGCGACGTAGGCATTGCCCGCGGCGTCAAACTTCACGTCGTAGGGACTTTGGAATTGTGCCGCCGCTGCCGGTCCGTTCGCAAAGCCAGCGGTCGAACCCGCGAAGGTCGAGACCGCGCCGCCCGAGACGCGACGGATGCGGTGGTTGAGTTCGTCGGCCACGAACACCGCGGCGTTGTTGCTGACCACCAGACCGCGCGGCGTGTTGAACATCGCGACGCCCACCGGGCCATCGAAGAATCCCGGCACGCCCGTGCCCGCGAGAAAAGTGACGTTGCCGACGGTGGTCATGTTGCGGAGCCGGTGGTTGAGTGTGTCGGCGATGTAGGCGAGCCCCGTGGTGTCCAGCGCGACGCCGCCGGGGCTCGTGAACCGCGCCGCCGCTCCCGCGGCGTCCACGTAGCCGGGAGAGCCGTTCAAGCCGGCGACCGTCGCCCACGAATACAGCGGGAACGTGGCGCAACTCACGGACACGCTGTAGTTCCACGCGGTCCCGGTGTTGCCGCTGAACTCGTTCATGATGATGCGGACGAACGAGTTCGAGCCCGCGTAGTTGATGCTGAACGTCTGCGGCGGGAACGGCCCACTGGCCGGCCCGTTGCTGACAAAGCCCGTGTTCGTGAGCAGCACGCCCTGGTAATAGACCGTCATCTGGTCGGGCACGGTGAAGAACTGGTAGGTGATGGTGAGCGTGCCGTTGGTGCACCCGGTGTCGAGGTCGTAGATGTCCGGGCTGGCGCCGCCGCTCGGTGTCTGCGGCGTCGGGAAATAATCCCGCGTGACTCCGGCGAGGAACATCCCCTCGGTGGTGATGGCGGCGGACCCGAACGACGAATCGCCGTTGCGCAGGCCGCCGAGCGGGCCGGGCCAGTTGGTGAACGAGAGGCGCGACACCGCGTTGTTCGTCACCGGCGTCCGGTAGGCGACATACTGGCCGTCGCTGTAAGGCTGGCCGTTGGTGAGCTGGCCGGCGATGACAAGCTGGTTTCCAAGGAACGCCATGCCGAAGGCGCTGTCGCTCGATGAGAGCCCGTAGCTGTGCAGGTTGCTGTTCACGAACTGCGGCGGCGAGAGGAGGTTCGTGAACGGCGGCCGGATCCATTTGATCGGCACGATCGTCGGAAACGTCTGGTAGCCGACGGGCGCGAGGTTGGTGATGACGACGGTCACCTTGTTGGTGTCCTCGGTGAAGTTGGCGAAGATGCCGCCGTTGGTGCCGCCGCGATTCTCGAAGAGCAGGACCTTGCGCAGCGCCGGGCTCACCAAATACACGGCGTAGTCCGAACCCATCGGGGTATCAATCTCCATGCCGACCTCGACGCCGGTAATGACGCGATTGTCGAGATTGGTGATGTAGACATTCGTGCGGTAGTCGTCCAGCAGGACGGTTGGCGCGCGGGCGTCGTAGGTGATGGTCGTGGTCGTGGAATAGTCGAACTCCAGGGTAAAGCTGATCGTGACCTGATTGGTGTTTGGCGTGGTATTGCAGATTTGGACAAACCAAACCCCCGGCCGGAGCGGCGGTGAACTGAGAGTGTTGATGTTGTAGGTGAAGTTCGTCGTGACGCCGAGGCGGCTGAAGTCATTGCTTTGCGCCGTCGGCGTGTAGCCGTAGCCGACGAAGAAGTCCACGCTCGTCCCGGACGAGCTGACCTGCTGCACGTTGATGATGAGGTTGGTGGCACCGACCGGGACGTCCACGAATTGAACCGTGCACTGGTTGGAGAAGAGCGTGACGGTGTTGGTGAACTGGTTCGTGCTGGGACTGAGCGTGAAGTTCACGCGGTCCACGCGCCCGGTGTGCTCCAGCGCGCTGTCCACAAAGGTCAGCGTCCACAGCCCGATGGCGTTCTGCCCCACGAAGTCGGTGATGAACTCCGGCCCGTCGGTGGGGTTCAGGTAGTCGTCGTAAACGAGCGTGTTCGTGACGTAACCGCCCGCGGTGTTCAAACCGATGGAATGGTTGTTGAGCGTGACGTAGATGCCGTTGTGCCCGAGCCGCCCCACGAGGTCGCCAAGGTTTTCGTGGACGAGCACATTCGTAATCCGAATGGAACTGATGTTCGTGGCGGTCGGGCAGATGCCGAAGAGCGTGATGCCGCTCGGCGAGTCCGGCGAGCCGTCGGGGATGTCCATCGGCACGGGGAAGAAGTTCACGGTGATGCCCCCGTTTGCGTTGGTGCTCGCGAAGGGCTGGTCGGTCGAGATGACACTGAGGGCGAACGAGGCGCCCTGCTGGTCCTCCGATTTCACGCCAATGTAGAACACGTCGGCGGGAGTCGCGGGGCTGAAGATGATCGACTCGCTGCCGCCGCGGTTGGTGGAGGCAAAGTAGCCGGGCGCGCCACGGAGGCAGTTGCTGATGACGGTCGGCGAGAGGTTCGTGAGCGTCGGGTCGCCGCGGGTCACGTAAAGGTCAATGTCCGCCTCGGCGCTGCGCCGCGGCCGGGAGAGGTTCGGGGGGAGGACGAGGGAGAAGGCGACGTTCGAGCCGTTGGTGATCGGGACGCGCACGACGTTGGTGAAGAAATTGGTCGTGCCGACGAAGAAGTTGGTGGTGATGTTGGTGAACGCCGGGATGAACAGGTTGCTGAACACGTAGAACCGCCACTGGTTGGTGGAGCCGACGCTCGTGAAGAGTCCGTTTGGAACATTGGACGTCTGGAAGTTGGCCCCCACGCGCTGGTCGATGAGCGGCAGCCCGTTGGTGACATTGAGCAGCGTGGTGTTGGTCACGAAGGACAGCTGCTGCGCGAGCGCGATGCTGTTCGGATAATCCGTCGAGACCACGAGGGCGAAGTCCTGCACGATGCCGTTGGTGTTGCCGGTGACGGCGTTCACGTTGACGCGGCGGCCGATGACGTAGATGTCGAAAACGTTCGCCGGAAGCGGCGCCTGGATGAACACGTTCTCGACGTTGTTGAGAATGTCGCTCACGCGGGCCGATCCCGGCGTCGAAACCGAGGTGAAGTCGCTCCCCGCGATGTTGTTGCCCTCGTAAACGAAGATGTTCGTGCCGGAGACCGAGTTGGAAACCACGAGGTCCAGGTCGTTGACCAGCTTCGGTCCGGCGGCCGGATTGCCCGGCGGGTCGGTCCAGACAAGCGAGACCCGGAGCGGGAAGTTGGTCTGAAGCGATGCTGTCGGATTGTTTATCGTGACGCGGTAGACGCGCACGTCGCCCGTCGCAACGGCGTTCGTCGGGCTTTGGTCCACGAACTGAATCGCGCTCGAAGCGACGTTGTTGCTCGGGATGCTGTTGGTGAACTGCACGAGACCCCAGCCCTGATAGTTGAGCTGGTTGTTCACCTGCCGGTTGTAGGAACCGTTCACGGACCGGGTGCCGTTGATCAGCAGCGCCTTGTTCAGCGCGGGGCTGTTCGTCCGCGAATACGGTGCGGCCGTAAAATACTGCTGCATGAGCGCGAGCATGCCGGACACCACGGCCGCGGCCATGCTCGTGCCCGACTCGAAGCGGTAGGTGCCCGAGGGGTTCATGGCCGCGTCGAGCGCGGCGAGCTGCGGGAACGGATTCACGAACGAGCTCTCCTTGCAGGAAAGGACGAACGTGCCGGGCGCGACCACGTCCGGCTTGAACCGCCCGAACGGGCCCTCGACGCCGGGACCGACATTGCCGCGGCTCGAAAAGTCAGCCACCTGATCGCGCGAGTCGGCGCCGCCGTCGAGGAAGCCGTTGGTCGAAATGATCAGCCGCTCCTGCTCGATGGCGCCGACCGTGATCACGTTTTTGGCGTTGCCGGGAGAGGTGATCGACGACTGCACGCCTCCGAAGCCGCCGGCGTTGCCATTGCCATCGTTGCCCGCCGAGAAGACGTAGGTCGTCTGCTGGTCGCCCGGCAACTGCTGCCACGCGTCGCGCGTCGCGGCGTCCCAGCTCGCCGAGCTGATGTCGTATTCGTAGATGGTCCGGCCCCACGCATTGCAGGAAATGATGATGTTGGTCCGCGCCGCGTTGGTCTGGAGCTGCTCGTCGGTGATGAGGCCAAGGATGTTCTGCGGATACAGCCGCGCCGCGTGCGCCATGCCGCGGACTTGGGCTGCGAGAATAGTGCCATTCGTGACGGTGACGCCCCCGGAACCAGCACCCGAACCGGCGACGGTTCCCGCCACGTGCGTGCCGTGGCCGGTCCCGTCCGCGTTTGCGCCGGGGTTGCCTCCGTCAATGATGATCCGGCCCGCCAAATCTCCATGCGTTCCCTGAACGCCTGAATCATTGATCGCAATCCGGATGCCCGTGCCGGTGAGGCCGAGGAAGTTTGCGGGCGCGATGGAGTTGCTCGACACGCCGACGCGCGTGCGCGCGAGGTCGTTCATCAGCACGCGCCGCTTGCTCAGCTCGACCAACTGCACTTCCGGCATCTGCGCGAGCGTGATGAAGCTCTCGCCGCCGGCGCGGACCGTCAACACGGGGCCGAACGGCGACCGCTGCTCGGCCAGCGTCTCGGCGCCAAGCGCGGCAAGCTGCGCGTCGACGCGCGGCCGCCCGCCGGGAAAAAGCACGATGTTCAATTCGCGGTCGGGCGCCTGCGAGACGCGGTTGACGGCGTCGCCGATGAGGCTGCTGCTGAGCTTGTAGTAGGGCTCGAACGGCAGCACCGCCTGCGTGCGCGGGTCCCGCGCGATCTGCGCCGCGCTGTCGGGCGTGGCGACGACGAGATACGCGTTGTTCGGAATGTAGCTGACGATGGCCGCGCCCGAGGCGTGGAGGGCATCGCGGAAGGGAACGTCGATCACGCCGCGAACCTGCACAATGTAACTGCCCGGGTTCGGGCCGGCGCGGAGGTGCGCCGGAATCGCGGGCAGCGGGCCGTCCGCGGTGTCGTAGTGCGCGTGCCGCAGGAGGATTGCGGTTTCGCTGCGAAAGATGGCGTCGCCCTGCCGGGTCGTGTTCGAAAGCCGGAACGGGAAGCGCGGATCGGCGCCCGAGGCGATGAGCGCGAACGGCTTGTGGCGGGGATCGGCGGGGGCGGATTTGAAGCTGCGCGTGCCCGGCAGCCACGAGGACCAGCGCGAAGGCGTGGACTCGGACTTGGGCGCGGTGGCCGGTGGGGGCGAACCGCCCGCGCGCCGCCGCTCGCCGAGGTGCCAGAAGACCCACGCCGCCGCGAAGCACAGCAGGCTGATGATCATCCAGGTTCGTGGGCGCCAGTTCATACGCGGCTCAAGCGGTTGGCCGGAGGCTGTTCACAGTTTGGGAGTTTTGTTGGACCGCGCCAATACAGGCGATTCCGGAGCGGTCTGGGCAAAAGCACGGCGACGCCGCTGCCGCGCGGTCTCCCTTCCCGGTGTCCCGCGTCATCATCGCTTTGCGCATCGTGCCCATTCGCAAGTCTTCCCGCGCTATTCGTTTGGCAACTGCCGGAAGCTCTCGACGATCACCCGCGGGCCACCGATGGGCGGCGCCATGCGGAGCGTCGGGAGGTTTTCGACGCGCACCACGGCGCGCAACGCATACTCGGCGGAAATCGTGTAGTTGGTGATCATCCCGAAGAACGGCCCCGGCGCGACCACCGCCGAACGGTCCGCGGGCCGGAGCGATTGCCCCCACGCGTAAATGACAAACCGCGGCGAGTCCTCGACCGTGAGCAATCCGAGAATCTGCTGCGGGATGCGTTCGTAGATGGCGTCCGTGAGCGAATACATCTGCTCGTAGGTCAGCGAGTTGATGAGCTGCGGCCGCACGTTCGTGAGCGAGCCGAACGTGCGGTTGATGTCCCCGTTGAAGAGGTTGAGGTAGGGTGAAATCGTGGTGAGCTCGGGCACGGAGAGGACGTCGCCGAGGCGCGAGAAGTTCGTCATCTGCATCCGGCGCTGCTGGATGCCGTGGAAGATGTAATGGACGTTGGTGTCCACGCCGGCGGGGTTGGCGACGATCGCGCTCGCGCTGGGCGGGGTGAACGGGCCGGTGGCGGCGGTGACGTTGTTGGAGAGGACGATGGCCGCCGAGAGCACCGCGGACCACGCGGCGAGGTTGGTCTGGTTGATGGAGAGCAGGCTGCGGGCGGCGTTGTTGTTCGGCCACGCGCTGAAGAGGTCGAACAGTTTCCAGTCGTTCGTCGGGTGCGTCTCCGGGCTGCGGCCCCACTGGTTCCAGTTGCTCACGTTCATCACGGTGGACTTCATGTAAATCGTCTGCCACGGCGTTCCGCGGTGCACCCGGCCGAGCCAGCCGATGTTCGGGAACTTCGCGGACGGGAAATCCCAGTCGTCGGAACGCCAGATGCCCGGGTCCTTGAGCCACAATGCGAACTCGGTCCCGTCTTGCACGGTTGAATTCGGGTTGCCCCCCCACGGGCGATACGTGGTGTTGGTGAGGCCGAAGCTCATCGGCGGCAGCACGGAGGCAAACGGCGGGATGATGTAGTTGATCTGCTGCGCGAGGTTGGTCCGCGAGAACGGCGTGATGTCGCGCGTGGTGTAGTGGACGAACGGGTCGTTCACCTCCCAGCTCAGGTTTTGGACGATCTTGCGCGTGGGGCTGAAGGGGCATTGCATCCGCGCCTGCAACGGGCCGAGTCGGTTGGTGAACGAACCGAAGTTCGTCGCCGTGGTGTTCATGAAATACTGGAAGCGCTGGATTTCGCGCGTGATGGGCGTGTCGGAACTCCATTGCCGCCAGTTGGCCACGATGGCGAGATTGGTGTTGAGGCCGACCCAGATCTGGTTCGTGATGCCGACGGTCGGCGCCGCCGTATTGGTCGAGGCCGCGCCTCCGACGCGCAGGTTGTTCCAGAAGCTCCCGGCATTGTAGTTCGTCGAGGGGCGGGTCTGCACCTGCCAGTAGCCGACGCTGAGCGGGCTGCCGATGGGCGGGATGTTCGTGCTCGGCCGGATGGACGTGTAGTAGAAGCCGTTCGTGATGACGACATCGCCGGATTGATACACGGTCACGGAATCCCACGGCCCGGTGGTGACGCCGAGCGAGCGCATCACGTCCACGAACCCGTTGAGGTTCGTGAGGTTCACGTAGTCCACCACGCGCGGCGGCACGGCGTCCAGGTCCACCAGCGTGTAGCGCAGGTGGTTGGTGACGAGCAGGCCGAATTGCGGAACCTGGAAGCCGTTGCCACGGTCGAAGGAATTCGAGGTGACGAGCGTGAAGCCGCCAAGGTTGGTCGCCGGAAACGCGCTCGGGTAGCTCGTGCTGTAGGCGGAATTGGTCAGGAGGATCGCGGTGTTGAAGAGCGGGAGCTGGAACGTGAGCGGCGTGCCGGTGCCGGTCCACGCGCCCGCGGCGAGCGTCTTGTTGGAACTCACGACGATGGAGTTGGAAAGCACGAGGCCGAACTCGTTCGTGAGCACGTAGGTGAAGCGGTTCGTGACCATCACCGCAAGCCGGCGCGGGTAGGCGAGCGCGTAGGAATTCCAGCACTCGACGCCGAACCGGTTGGAGATGCCGAGGATGAGCATCTGGTTGGTCTGCCACGGGAACCGGTCCACGGCGTTGGACTTCACGAACTCAAGCTTGCGCGTGCCCTGCACCACGGTCTGCATCACGAACTCGTTGAAGTTCGGGAAGCCCTTCTTCGCGCCGATGATGACGGGCTGGCCGTTCACCAGGCTCTGCGATCGGAACGAGAGCGTCGCCCCGCTCACCGTGTCCACGTAGGTGCCGTTGGTGAGGATGGCGTCCACGTGGTTGGAGATCGAGAGGTCGAGGTTCGTGTAGGAAAGGAAGTTGGTCGCCGATTCCTGCACGTAGCCCGCGACGATGATGTTGGTGAGGCCACCGGCGACAACCGTGTCGAAGTAAGGCCGCAGCACGGTGGGGAAGAAGGGGCCGTAGGCATTGGCGGGCAGCGCGCCGAGCGGGCGGTTCGTGGTCGAGTCGTAAATGTTTGCCGCAACTTGCAGGAGCCGGTGCACCTCGGGCGAATACTCGGAATACGGCCAGATCGTGATGTTCGTGGAGGAAAGGACCGGCGGGAGATTGGTGCTGAGCAGGTTGGTGCCGAAGTAGTAATTCGTGCCGGGCACGGGGACGGTGACGTATTGGGTGACGAGGCTCGCGCGGATCATCTGGTGCGCGGCCGCGAGGAAGAAGTTGGTGCCGTTCCAGTTCTGGTAGGCCGTCACCGTCTCGGGCGGCCCAGCAAGGGCATTGGTCCAGTTGAGGTTGAGCTTGCCGCGCGGCACGTCGGAGTCCACGCCCAGTTGCTCCAGGAGCCGATACGCGGTGTAGCGATTGTAAGTGCTGTTGCTGCCGCCGAGGTTCAGGAAGTTCGTGACGAACAGCGCATACGACGGGCGAGTCGTGTTGAAGAGTTCCTGGAAGTCGAGGTAGGGCCGCGCGTTGGCGTTGGTGTTGTCGCCGCCGGGCCAGTTGGCATTCTGCTTGGGCGACACCTCGTAGTTCGGCGCGGGCGACGGGCTGAGCATCAGCGTGCCGGCGGTGTCGCCGTCCGTGTAGAGATCCGTGCCCGCGTTCGTGCAACCACTCGCGCCCAGTGCGCCATACATGCCGGCCATCGAGTCGAGGAACGCCCAGTTTTGCAGCCGGTAGGTGAGCAGCCCGTTGGCGTCGCCGAACGCGCCCCCGACCGAGAAGCCCGGCCCGAGCGTGTAACCGTAGCCGCCGGGCAGCCACACGTTCGTGTTCAAGTCCACGAGCATGCCCGCCAGGTTGATCTCCCACGAGCCGACGCCCTGGTTGCGCCAGAAACCCTCGCGCGTCGCGCCGCCCACGCCGACGGGGCGCTTGGCGCGGTTGTGAATGAAGTTCAGGTCGAGCGACTTGCTCGCCGGCAGCACCATGAACGCGAAGCGCCCGACGAACGGATTGGTCGGCCCGTGGGGAACGCCGGGATACAGCAGGAGGCCGATCCATTCCGGGTCGCCGACGAAGAACCGCGCCGTGCCGAAGCCGTTGGTGGTGCCGAGGTCGTTGAGTTCCCACAGCACGCCGTTGCTCTCGTAACGGCGGTTGCGGTTGAAATCGAGGTAGAACCGGAACTCGCTCGCGCCCGTGGCGAAGTTGGTGACGACGTAAACGGGCGGCCGCGGGCTGTAGAGCAGGTTGGCGAGGTTCGTAAGCTGGTCGGCGCCATTGGCCACGGCGTAATAGTTCACGCTCGTGTAGTTGCCCGGCGTGAACGGGCTGCCTTGAAGCAGGTTGATGAAGTTCGTCGAGACCACGAGCCCGTAGTTCGCCTTGTCGCCCGTGGCGAGGATCTTGGAGATGACCTCGGCGAGCGCGCGGTTGTAGCCGGTCACGCCCATGTGATACGCGTCCTGCGACGCGCCCTGGATGATCACCGACGTGCGTTCGCGCCGCGAGATGGCGAGGAACGCGATGGCCAGAAACGTGACCACCGAGAGCATGATAAGCGTGACGATGAGGGCGACGGCGCGCCGCGAGGATGGGGGGCGCGTTCTCATTGCGGTGTGGCGCGCACGGGGATGAGCGTGCGGAAGAAGTGGACGTGATTGCCGCGGCTGGAGAGGTAGTTCGTCGCCGTCACGTAGGGCATGCCGCGCGCCTGCGCGAAGATGGGCGATTCGAGGAACCCGATTTCCAGCTCGACGAGCGACGGCGCGTTCGTGCCGGTGAAGGTGATGTTCGTGCCGCCGAGCGGCGCCACGGGCACACCGTTGGTCACCACGCGGAGGGTCAGGTGCACGACGCCGTCGGCGACGCGCTGGAAGTAGTTCGTGACCGCCATCGAGGGCGGGCTGATGTAGTCACGCAGGAACGCCATGTTGGAACTCGCGCGCGTGGCATTGGTGTAGAACCGGTAGAGCGTGCCGACGCCGTTGGCCACGGGCAGGAGCGCGTTGTTCGGGTCGGCGACGCGATACCCGACGGCGGTCCAGTTCTTCGGCGTGGCGAGCGCGCTCGGGTCGAAGCCGAGGAAGAAGAAGTCGTGCAATTCGCTGTTGAGCAGCGGGCCGCCACCCCCGAACCGGAGCGCGTTGGTCCCGTAGGTCGCGGTGTCGATCCACAGGTTGGTCACGAACGGCGAGGGGTTCAGCGGCGTGCCGGCGGGCGTGAGCGTCTCGACTTCGCGCCGGATCATGTCGAGGCAGGCGCGGCCGTTCTCCGTGAGGTCGCCGGCCACGATGCTGCCGTGCATCGCCTTCTGTGTGCGCGCGAACATCTGGTAGAGCGCGAGGATGATCAGCATGGTCAGGCTCACCGAGATGAGCAGTTCCAGCAGCGTCACCGCGTGCAGCGTCCGGCGTGGGTTTGTCGCGCGGTTCATGGGCCGAAGTAACTTCCCGGCTGGAAGTAGTAGAGCGCGTTGGTGTCCTGCGTGAGCGCCCCGGCAACCAGACGGCGCACGGTGAGCTTGCCCGCGCCGAGCGTGTAGTTGGTGCCTTCGCCAAAGACCGGCCACCGGAAGTTGAGCCGCACCTCGAACAGGTTTTGCGTCAGGTAGCGCGCGTAGTTCGTGTAGGCCGTGAGCGTGGCGGTGTAATCCGTGATCGGCACGATTTCCGAGGTCACGAGATACGTGAACGCGAGCCCGTTGGTCCCCGCGGCGCGGTCGGAGAGGGAGGAACTCAGCGACCGGAACCGGCCGACCGCCGAGTTGCCGCCCGCTTGCGGCATCGAGAGGAAGCTCACGATGCGATCCACGGGGAGGTTGCCGTTGGTGAACGACGGCGTTTGAGTGCCTTGGTGGACGCCCGAAATGTAGACGTCCATGAAGTCCATGTTCGTGGCGAGGATGGCGAAGCTCGCGCTGTTGGAACCGCTGAGCATCGCCTCGAGGAAGAAGTTCGCGTCGTGGGTGATGATGGTGTCCTCGCGGTTTTCGCGCTGGACGCTCAACCCGGTGGGCAGCACGCCGATGATGGCGACGAGCGCGAAGGCGACGATGGCGATGCTGATCGCAACCTCGATCATCGTGAACGCGTCGTGCGCCCGGCGGCGGCATGGGGTCGTGCGGGTGGTCATGGCAGTTCGGGCCGCTCGACCTTGGCGCGGCCGGTGATCCAGTTGATGCGCAGCCGCACGAAGTTGTTCGTCCAGTTTCCCGGCGGCGTCTCGATCACGTCGGGGTCGATGACCTGGTTTGTCTCGCCCGTGGGATCCTTGAACAGGAACACGCTCCCGAGCGTGAGCGGAATCCCGATGTCCGCCGTGCGGCCGAGCAACCGGCCGTTGGCGTCGAAGGCGATGTAGGGCAGCGGATACCGGATGGCGCTGGCCGTGTCGGGAACGGGAAACGTCTCGGTGGTGTTGGTGATGTTGAAGAAGATGGCGGGTGCGATGGTGGTGTTGATGAAGATGGCCGGCGGGAAGAACGTGCCGTCGGGAAGGGTCTTCCACTCGGTGATGTAGCGCGGGTTGTCGGAGCCGGGCTGGTCGCCGACGCTGTGCTTGGTGTAGAGCGCGTAGGAGGCGAGCTGGCCGTTGAGCAGCGCGTTCCCGGCGCGGTTGGTTGTGAAGTAGTTGCTCTGCGCCGCGTTGACAGCGATGCCGTAGGACACGCCGTTCCAGACCGCGCCTTGGTGCGGAAAGAACACGACGAAGACGGTGGTGCGCCCGCTGATGGCGCGGAGCCGCGCAATCTGGAGGTCTTCAAGCACCTGCCGGCTTGCGGCGGTCATCACGTTGCCCTTGTTCATCCGGAGCGATGGGAGCGCGAGCGCCGTGACGATGCCGATGATGCCGATGACGACGAGCATTTCCAGCAAGGTGAACGCGGCCTCGCGAAACACGGCCGGCCGGCGGGCCGGCCGCAAGGCGCGGCGGTCCCCTGCCCTGCCCGGCGTTGTGCAAAGTCCGTTCATGAACTCACTTCCAGCTCACGATGTTGTCCTTGTTGTCGCCCGTGCCGGCCGGTGCCGCCGCATCGGCCCTGCCGTCGGGACCGAACGACCACGCGAGCGATTCGGTGCGCAGCCGGAACACGTTGGGCGTTCCCACGGGGTTGTTCTCCGTCCAGCCGTCGTGGCCGATGGTGGTGGACTTCCGCGAGACGGCGGCGAGCGAGTAGAAGCCGTCGGTGCACCACCCGTCCTGGTCGGCGTCAATGCTGATGATGTAGGGATTTTCCCACGGGTCGCGGAACGTGCCGTCGCCGCCGATGCCCTGCTTCCGCACCTCGGCGGCATCGAGCATCTTCGCGTTGAGGAACGCGACCTTGCGCGGGTTGTAGCGGTGGACGGTGTTGGCGTTGGCGACGCCGTTGGCGGAATTCGTGACGGCGAGGAGGATGCCGATGGGATGGCTGTTGGAGATGCCCGTGCCGAATGCGGCCGAGCCAAATGTGACGTCGGCGTTCGTCGAGAAGCCAATCGGAACCCGGCCGCCGTATTCCGCCTTGTAGGAGTGGATGGCATTGTTGATGTCCGCAAGATCCTTCTTCACAAGCGCGGCCTTGGCTTTCGTCTTGGCCGCCGATACCGCAGGAAGCAGGAGGCCGGCGAGAACCGCGATGATGCTGATGACGACGAGCAGCTCGATGAGCGTGAAGGCGCGGAGTCGAGCGGAGTGCAGGGGTTGGGTCTTGGGGTTCATGGCGTGGATGGTTACCAGTTTCCGTAGCGGTTGGTCGTGCCTTTGACGACGAGTTCAACCCAAAGGTCGAATCCGGCCATGTTGCGCCGGCGGGTCGAGGACGCGTCGTAGTTCCAGGTGACTGTCGCCGCGGGGTTCTTCTGCGCCGCGGGCGGCGGGGTGAGGAGCATCACGGTGTTCACGCCGACTCGCACCGGCCTGTAATCGTGGCCCTCGACGGGGTTCTTGATGTAGGACTTCGGCCGGCTGCCGGGACGGGCGACGTTCTGGATGCCGACCGTCCCAAACACCGCGTTGAGCTGCGCGGAGGTGAGGTTGTTCGTCGAGTCGAGCGGCGAAGTGAAGGTGGCGTTGGCAGGCGTGACAAGGTTGTTGGTGAAGAGGACGCCCGTCAGCTCGTAAAAGAGCGTGTTGGTGCCGGGATTGGCGGGGTTGTCGCGCGGGTAAGAACCGAGGTCGGTCTTGTAGAGCTCGATGAACGTGGCGAGTTCGAAGCGCTTCGCCTTGGTGACAGAGATCATCTTCTTGGGACCGACTTGGGAGACGGCCCCGACGACGATCGCGGAAAGAATGCCGATGATGCCGAGGACGACGAGCATCTCGACAAGCGTGAAGCCGCGCATCGTGCGCGGAAGCGCGGGTGATCTTCGTGTCGCGGCGGCGTTCATGTTCATCGTTCCCTGAGTTCCTGCTCCATCCTTTCGCTGAGCCATTGCTTGATCATGCTCTGGTAGTTCAGGAAGCGCGACCGCGCGAGGCGCTTGATGCGCGAGAGCATCCGCGGGTCGATGCGCAGCGTGATGGTGACGGATTCGGAAACTTCGGCAGCGTCCGCCACGGAGGCGTCCATCAGTCGAAGGTCCAGCCGGGTGCGCTGCCAGAAGGCGGCTTCCTCGGCTTCGGACTCGAACACGGGGACGTCCTCCCACCGCGAGAGCACGACGAGGGCTTCGGCGGCTGGCTTGGTTGCGGGCAGGGCCGCCGCGTTCCCGGTGCGGTCACCGGTTGGAAGAAGAGTGCGCATCAGTCCTTTGCCGCGAGCAGTTGGTTTTGCCGCCGCTGATAGAAGAAGAGGTCCTCGGGCTCGAATTCGCGCGCGCTCAGCACGCGGACCTGCTTGCCATTCGTGCGGTAGACGCTGAACACGCCGGTGCCGTTGGAAGACTTGCCGAGGCTGAAAAACCGTGCCTGCCCGGAATAGGGGCCCGAGTCGGGCAGAAGCCGGACGACGAACGGGTCCTCGAACGACTCCTCGATCGTGAGGGTGGTCAAGTTGCCCTCGAGTTCAAACTGCCGGTTGGCCCAATCGAATTCCATGTGATCTCCGCGTCAGTCCATCGCCAATGCAATGTGATTACAATGTATTTACCAGCGCGCGCCGAGCGGTGCAATCGGGTCTTCACCCGATGATGACGCGAACGAAACAGCCGCCGGCATCGCCGGCGGCTGTCGCGGTGAACACTTGCCCGAGCCTTAGGATCAGTCGCCCTTCACGCCCTGCTTCTGCGCAGGCGCCGGGCCAGAATCGTCGCCGATGCTGTCCATGATCGCGATCAGAGGAAGGAACATCGCGATGACGATGGAGCCGACGATCACGGCGAGGAACACGATCATGATCGGCTCGAGCAACGAGGTCATCGCGGAGACGGCGTTGTCGACTTCTTCGTCGAAGTTGTCGGCAATCTTCATGAGCATTTCAGGCAGTGCGCCGGTTTGTTCGCCGACGTCCACCATGCTGATGACCATGGGGGGGAAGATGCGCGAGGCCTCGAGCGGCGCGGTGATCGTTTCGCCTTCCTTCACGCTTTCGTGGACGGATGCGACAGCGTTGGCGACGCAGACATTGCCGGAGGTTTCCTTGACGATGCTCAGCGCCTGGAGAATGGGCACGCCAGAACTCACGAGGGTGCCGAGCGTGCGGGTGAAGCGGGAGATGGCGACCTTGCTGATGACGGGTCCCATCACGGGCATGATTAGCTTGAAGCGGTCGAACAGGCGCCGGCCAATCTTGGTGCGGACGAACAGCTTGAAGACGATCACAACGCCCGCGACGATGCCCAGCGTGCCCATAATGTTGTCCCTGATCATGTGCGCAATGCTCAGCACGAGCGTGGTGAATCCAGGCATGGGCTGGCCGTTCAGCAGGTCCTTGAAGATTTCCTCGAACTTCGGCACGACGAACACCATCAGCACGCCTACGATCGCGACGGCCACGACGAGCACGGCGACGGGATAGAACATCGCAGCGACGACCTTGCCCTTGATCTTCTGCGCCTTTTCCTGGAACTCGGCCAGACGGTTGAGGACGACTTCGAGCACGCCGCCAAGTTCACCGGCCTTGACCATGTTCACGAACAGGCGGTTGAAGGCCTTGGGATGCTGCGCGAGAGCCTCCGAGAAGGTGCTGCCGCCCTCGATCGAGGTCGCGAGCTGTCCGAGGATGTCCTTTAGCGTCGCATCGCGCTCCTGCTTCTGAAGCACGAGAAGGCCGCGGAGCAGTGGCAAACCGGCATCGATGAGCGTCGCGAGCTGGCGGGTGAACGTGCAGAGCGTCTTGGACTTCACCTTCCCGTAAAGACCGGGAATCTTGATGTTGAAGTTGAGGTCGATCCCCTTCTTCGCGCCCTTCTTCCCTGGCGCGGGTTTCTTGGCTGCCTTGGAATCCTGTTTCTTGTCCTTCTCATCATCCTTCTTCTTCTCGGACTCGGTGACCTTGGTGGGGAAGTAGCCCATCTCCTTGAGGCGGCTGAGCGCCTCGCTCTGTGTGGAGACTTCGAGGGTGCCCTTGGTTTCCTTTCCCTTTTGGTCAAGGGCGGTGTAGTTGTAGCTGGGCATGGGAGGCTTGGGTTAGGTGTATTTGATCACTTCTTCAACCGTCGTGCTGCCGTCGAAAATGCACCGCAATCCGTCTTCGCGCAGCGTGCTCATTCCAAGCTCAACCGCCTTCTGCCGCAGGACGACGGCGGGCGCGCGGTCGTTGATCATCGTCCGGATGGCCTCGGAGACGACGAGCAGCTCGAAGATGCCCTTTCGTCCCTTGTAACCGGTGTCGTTGCACTCGGCGCAGCCGCGCCCGTAGTAGAACGTCTTGTCGCCGACATCGTAGGCGGACAGGTTCAGTTGCGAAAGCTGGCTTTCGGTCGGTTCAAAGGGCGCGCGGCACTTCGCGCAAATCTTGCGGACGAGCCGCTGCCCGATGGCGCCGAGCAGCGTGGACGAAATGAGGAACGGTTCCACGCCCATGTCGACCATGCGGGTGACGGCGCCGGGCGCGTCGTTCGTGTGAAGCGTCGTGAGCACCAAGTGACCGGTGAGCGAGGATTGCACCGCGATCTGCGCCGTTTCCAGGTCGCGCATTTCCCCGAGCATGATGATGTCCGGGTCCTGCCGGAGGAAGGCGCGCAGCGCCTTGGCAAACGTGAGCCCCTGCGCCTCGTTCACCTGCACCTGCATCACGCCCTCGAGGTCATATTCCACGGGGTCTTCGGATGTGAGCAGCTTGGTGTCGATCACGTTGACCTTTTTCAGGCACGAGTAAAGCGTCGTCGTCTTCCCGCAACCGGTCGGCCCCGTGACGATGAAAATGCCGTTGGGCTGGCTGATTATCTCAACCACCGGCCGGTAGATGGGATCGGGCAGCCCGATGCTCTCCAGTTCCAGGTTCACGGAGGAACGGTCCAAAACGCGGAGCACCACCGATTCTCCGAACCGGGTCGGAAGGGTCGAGACACGCAGGTCGATTTTCTTCCCGCCGAGCGACATCGAAATGCGCCCGTCCTGCGGCAGGCGCCGCTCCGAGATGTTCATGTTCGCCAGAATCTTGATGCGCGATGTGACCGGCAGGCCAAGATACTTGGGCGGCGGGGCCATCTCATACAGCGCGCCGTCCACGCGGTAGCGAATCTTGAACTCGTCCTCAAACGGCTCAAAGTGGATGTCGCTCGCGCGGTCCTGCACGGCTTGAAACAGGACGAGGTTCACAAACCGGATGATCGGTGTCTCATTGGCCATCGCCTCGATGGCCTGCTCGGTTTGCTGCGCCGAGGTTGCGGTCGATTCAACCTCCTTGACCAGCTCCTCGCCGCCGCCGCCAAGTTCCAGCAGGATTTCATCGAAGCTCTCGGCCTGCTCCGCGTAGTGCTTGGTGAGTGCCGTGACAACCTGCGCCGGGTCGGCGACGACCGGGATGATCTCCTTGTGGACGATGAAGCTGACCTGGTCGATCTGCGACGGGTTCATCGGGTCGGCGAACGCGACCTTGAGCGTGTCACCGGTCATTTCCAACGGAAGGCACTGATACATGCGCGCCGTCGCGGGCGGCATGGCCTTGAGGACATCGGGCGCAATCTCCAGTTCGTGGACGTTTCGGACCACCTCGGTGGCGAGGTGTTCGGCCATCATCTGGAGCTGCCCGTCGAGGTCGAGAATCTGCCGCTCGATGAGAATCGAGCTGATGCTCTTGCCCGACCGGGTGTTCTCCTGAATGACTTCCTCGATTTGAAGGTCGTCGATCAGCGCCTGGTCGCGGATGAGCGCGAGCAGCGGGTCGGTGACGTTGGCGGACATGGCGCCTATTGTTTGGACGCCTTCTCGGCGTCGATTTCCTGGAGCTTCTGCAGGATGGTCTGCGAGTCGTTGCACCGGTTGATGCAGTCCTCGCGCGAAATCCGGCCGGCTTTGTATTTGTCGAGCAGGTTCTGGTCGAGGGTGATCATGCCATACTTGGCGCCGGTCTGCTGGTCGGAGGCGATGCGAAACGTCTTGTTGTCGCGAATCAGCGCGTTGATGGACGGCGTGTTGATCATGATGTCGTGGACCGCCACGCGGCCGGGCTTGTCGCAGGTGGGCACGAGGATCTGCGCGATGACGGCCTGGAGCACAGTGGATAGCTGGATGCGGATGGTTTCCTGTTGCTGCATTGGGAACGCGTTCACGATGCGGTCGATGGTCTTCGCCGCGGAATTCGTGTGCAGCGTGCCGAAGACCAGGTGGCCCGTCTCGGCCGCGGTCACCGCCGCCTCGATCGTCTCCAAGTCGCGCAACTCGCCGACGAGCACCACGTCGGGGTCCTGCCGCAACGCGCGCCGGAGGGCCTCGGCGAAGCTCGGCACGTCGATGTGCACCTCGCGCTGCGTGATGACCGCCTTCTTGTGCTTGTGGTAGAATTCGATCGGGTCCTCGATGGTGATGATGTGCGCGTCGGTGCGCGTTTCATTCATGATGTTGATCATCGAGGCGAGCGTGGTGGACTTGCCCGAGCCAGTCGGCCCCGTCACGAGGATCAGCCCGCGCGGCTTGTTGAGCAAGGTGTTCACCAAGTCCCGCGACAGGCCGATCTGGTCGATCGTCAGCAGGCGCGTCGGAATCTGCCGCAAAACGAGCGCAAAGTTGCCGCGCTCCTTGAACACGCTCACGCGGAACCGGGCGAGTTCGCCAAACGCAAAACCGAAGTCCGCCCCGCCCTTCGTGCGCACCGCCTGGATGTGGTCCTCGCCGGTGATGCTGTTCATCAGTTCCTCGGTGTCCTCGGGTGTGAGCATCGGCCCCTGCACGCGCTCGAGCTCGCCGTGCGTCCGGATGGCGGGCGGGATGCCGACGCGGATGTGAAGGTCCGAGGCGCCCTCGCTCACCACGAGCTGCAGCAGGTCTGACATCGAGTAGGACATGGTGTGTGAGTCTCGCGCTGCGCTGGTCAATGATCCGAGGTGGTGGCCTTGATGACTTCGTCGGCCGTGGTGAGGCCGGCGACGACCTTGCGCGCCCCGTCGTCGCGCAAACTGCGCATGCCCATTTCCAACGCGCGCGCGCGGAGCACGGACGCGGGCACACGTTCATAGATTAACTTCCGGGCGTGGTCGTCGATGAGGAAGATCTCGAAAATCCCAAACCGGCCTCGGTGGCCGGACTTGTTGCAGTCCTTGCATCCGGCCCCCTTCATGAAGTTCGCGCCGGTCAGTTTGGTCATGTCGATGCCGAGCGCTTTGAGTTCCTCCTCGGAGGGGACGGAGGACATCATGCACTTCTTGCAAATCTTGCGAACGAGGCGCTGCGCCATCATCGAACGCGCTGAGGACGCCACGAGGAAGGGCTTCACGCCGATGTCAATGAGACGGGTCACGGCGCTGGGCGCGTCGTTCGTGTGAAGCGTCGAGAAGACCAGGTGGCCCGTCAGCGAGGCGTTGATCGCGATGGAAGCCGTCTCAAGGTCGCGAATCTCACCCAGCATGACGACGTTGGGCGCCTGCCGCAGCATGGCGCGCAGCGCTGTCGCAAACGTCAGCCCGATGGTCTCGCTGACTTGCACCTGGTTGATGCCCGCGAGCTGATACTCGACGGGGTCTTCAACGGTGATGATCTTGCGGTCGGGCCGGTTGATGTAATTGAGGCAGGAGTAAAGTGTGGTCGTCTTGCCCGAGCCCGTGGGGCCGGTGACGAGGAGGATGCCGTCCGGCAACCCGATGAGCCGCTCGAAGGTCTGCTGGTCATCCGTGAGGAAGCCCAGTTCCGACAATCCCAGCCGGATGCCGGTCTTGTCGAGAATACGCATGACGATGCTTTCGCCGTGGCTGCACGGAAGGCAGTTGACGCGGAAGTCCAGCGGCTTGTTGGTGACCGTGAGCTGGATGCGTCCGTCCTGCGGGATGCGCTTCTCGGCGATCGACATGCCGGATTGAATCTTGAGCCGGCTGACGATCGCGTTTTGAAGCCGCTTGGGCGGGGACTGAACTTCCTGCAAGCAGCCATCGATCCGGTATCGGATGCGCAACCGCTTCTCCATGGGCTCGATGTGAATGTCCGATGCCCGCATCTTGAACGCCTCGATGATGATCGTGTTGACAAGCTTGATCAGGGGCGCGTCGGAATCCACTTCGTCCTCGCTGGAGAACGAATTCTCCCCGGTGCCGATGTTGCCGAGATCAATGTCGCCCTGCGTGAAATGCGTGAGCATCTCCGCCACTTGATCGTCGCCCGCGCCGTAGTAGCGGTTGATCGCCGACTCGATCTGGTCCTCCGGCGCGACGCGATAGTCGAACTGCTCCTTCTTCAGCAGGTGCTGGAGCGTGTCGATCTTGTCCAGGTCCGAAGGGTCGCTCAACGCCACGGTGATGCTGTTCGCGTCGGCGAACACGGGCACCACGTTGTATTTCTTGGCGATGTTGCGCGGGACGGCGGTGATCACCTCGTCGTCGAGCCGCACGTCGTCCAGGTCGATGAATTCCGCGCCGAACTGGATCGCGCGCGCGCGGGTGATGTCGATCGGGGCGAGGTATTTCTTCGACACCAGCAGGTCGACCACTCCCTCACCCCGCTCCGCAGCCTCGGCCTCCCCGGCTCGCGCCTCGGACAATTGCTCGTCCGTGACGACGCCCATGTCCGACAGGATTTCGATCAGATTGTCGTCTTTGACTGGCACGTCGGTTCTTGCGTGGACGGGTTCGATTGGAAACTCTGCCTCATCGTAGTGATGACCGCGTCAAAGTCAAACCTCGCGATGCCCACCTGAATCGCTTGCAGGTTACCACCCCGCGCCTCGCCACCAATACGGAAAAACCACGAACGGCCCGCGGCTGGCCAGCCTGATGATTCGCTACTGCTTCTCGTATTCCCCCTTGCCCGTGCGCTTGAGCACGGTGAACCCCGCCTTCTTGGCGTCCGAGATGGACGCGGGCTTGATGATCTTCGGCGTGTTGAAGCTGGAGATGATTTTCCGAACGGGCTTGCGGCAGGCCGGGCACTTCTCCAACGGCGCGGCATCCAGCGGGCGTCGCAGCGTGAAGCGCCCGCCGCACGCCGCGCACGTGCCGTCGCACAGTTCGTATTCGTAGAGGGGCATCGGGTGAGGTGACAGTGGTTGGGGCCGCCTCACTCCGCCAGACAGCCGGCGAATCCCGCCCGGATCGCCGCCTCGTCGAGTTCCTTCCCGATGAACACGACCTGGCTCTTTCGCTTCTCGTCGGGATTCCAGAATCGCTCCGGCTTCGCATCGAACATCATCTGCACGCCCTGGAAGACGACGCGCTTGGGCTGTCCCTTGATGTGCAGGATGCCTTTCGAGCGGTAAAGGTCGCCGCCCTTGCCCACGAGCAGTTCCGAGAGCCACTTTTCCGTCCGCTTCAAGTCCAATGCGCGTTCCTCGGCGATGAGGAATGACGTCACCTTATCGTCGTGCGCGTGTTCATGCCCACCGGGCTCGTGGTGATGTCCGCCAGGGCCGTGGTCGTGATCGCAGTCTGGGGCGCATTCCGACGTGTGCCCGTGGTGATCGTGCCGGTGTTCCGCCTCCTCGACTTCGATCGGCGCCGCCAGTTCGCGCGCCTGGATGCCGAGGATCTTTTCGAGTTCCACGCGCGAGTCCCGCGTGCGGTGCAACCGGGCAAGCCGGTTCATCCGGCGGATGCGCGACTCGACGCGATCCAGGTCCGTGGCGGATACCAGATCCGTCTTGTTCAGCAGCACCACGTCGGCAAACGCAATCTGCGCCGACGCCTCCGGCGCGTCGGCGAGTTCCTTTTCGAGATGCTTCGCGTCCGCCACCGTCACGATCGCGTCGAGCCGCAGCTTGCCCGCGAGCTCGGGAAGGAAAAACGTATGCGCGATCGGACTTGGGTCCGCCAGCCCGGTCGTCTCGACGAGGATGTAATCGAACCGCTTTTGCCTTTGGAAAAGTCCGGCGATGCTCTTCACCAAATCGCCGCGCATGCGGCAGCACAGGCAGCCGTTGTTCAACTCCACGATCTCCTCGTCTGCGTTCACCACGAGCTGGTGGTCGATCGAAACGGCTCCGAACTCATTGATGATGACCGCGCACTTGCGACCGTGCGGCTGGGTGAGAATGTGATTGAGCAGCGTCGTCTTCCCCGCGCCGAGGAAGCCTGTGAGCACTGTGACCGGGACCGGTGCCGTGTCTTTCATAGGCTGATCCTAGCAGAATTCGACGTTGAAACAAAGTCCGCGGGCACCGCCCCGTTGTTTCCATCGGACGCCCGCCCCGCCCCGCGCCGCCGGTTCACCGGATCCACGTGATCTGGTTGGTCTTCACCGACACGGCGTCAGGATCGAGCACGAGCGCCTTGAAGTTCCAAGTCTTGCGTGGCTCAAGCACTTTGATCTGGTCCATCGCGATCGTGCTCAGCGTCCCGTTGTTGCGGTCCACGAGTGTGAACTCCAGCTTCACGTCGAACAACTGGACGGGCGCGTGGTTCGTCACCACGCCGCGAACAAATCGCAGGTTGTTGTCGGCCTCGTTTTGGATCCCGAACTTGAGCACTTCCGCCTGGATGCGCACCTCGGGGGGGCGCAACGCGTGCTTGGCGAGGAACGCGGGCCACTGGTAAGGCCACGTCACGAGAAGCCACGCGGCCAGCCCGAGCATCACGAGGCCGCCGAACCGGCGCACAAACTTCACGGCCGTTGAGAGCACCGCGCCGCACTTCGGACAGACCCTCGAACCCTTCTCGATCTTTGCGCCGCACTCGGAACAACGCACGGTGTTTGCCATCCGCGTGAGTTCATCCTGCAACGGATCGTCCAGAACGGGCAGCGGCCGTTGCCCGGCCGGTTTCTTCGGAGGTGGTTGCTTCGCCGGCCCCTTCGCGGGTTCCAGTTTCGCACGCGCGGCGGCAGCCTTGTAGGCGGAAGCCGCGGCTCGAGCTTGCGCGCGGGGAACGGGCCTGGCCTCGGCGCGGCGCGGCTGCGCTGGAGGCTCCGGCTCGGGGGCGGGTTCGGGTTCGGCCGGTTGCAGCGCCTCGGCGGGCGCCAGTTGGTCGAGTGTCGGCAACATCGTCGCCTCGCTGCAATGCGGGCACGTCACGGCCGTCCCGGCGTAATCCGGCGGAAAGGAAATGTGCCCCGAGCAAACGCCGCAGGCACACGTGAATTGGACTTCGTCGCTCATCCTCGAATCCCGGGCTCCGCGTGCGGTCGATGCCCCGGTCAAATGGGTGTGGAAACTGAACCGCACGGGCGCGGTTCGGTTCAAGGCTTAATTCAGCCCTTCACCACACGCGTTTCGCCGCGCCCTCCAAGATTGACCACAGCCGCACGCTGCCGCTCCAGTCGCCCGTGGCCATCGTGTCGGCCTTCGCGTGCACTGCCACGGAGTAAATCCAATCGTCGCTCGCGCGCCACTCTTGCAAGCGTTGGTCGCTCCCGCCGTCGAAGGCGCGAACCATCCCGTCGCTGCCCGCGGTGAACAACCTCGCGCCGTCGGGGCTCCACGCGAGCGAGTGCACCGGACCTTCGTGACCGCGGATGATGCGCACCATGCGCCCGATGTCCGGCTGCCAGACGCGCACCGTTTTGTCATCGCTCGCCGTCGCGCAGAACGCCGCGACTCCAGCCGCGCCGGCGGGCGCGGGCGGACGGAACGCCACTGCGTGAACCGTCGCCGTGTGATGGCTGAACGTCCGCAGCAACTTCCCATCGCGCCCATCCCACACGCGCACCGTGCGGTCCCCGCTCGCCGTCACGATCATCGTCCCGTCCGTGCTGAACGCCACGCCAAGCACCGGTCCGGAGTGACCCGCGAGCGCGAAGCCGGCCTTGAGCGACCGGCCTTCGAGCCGAGCGACTTTCGCAGAATGGTCCGCGCTCGCGACTGCCACCCGCGCGTTGTCCGGCGAGAACGCGACGCTCGTCACGAGGTCATCGAAGCCATCGAGTCGCGCAAGCACCTTCGAACTCTTCCAGTCCAGCAGAGTCATCGAACCGCGCTCGCCGGGAGTCCCGCCCGCCACGGCGAGCAACGAACCGTCGCGGTCGAACGCAAGCGACGACACTCTCGGAAACTCGCAGCCGATCGAGCGATGCACTTTCCCGTCCTTCACCGCGCGCACCACGATGGACTTGTGTGCTGATGCGACGACGCTTTCTCCATCCGGCGAGAACGCGAGCGCGGTGACCGGAGTTCCCGGCGCAGCGAACGACTGCGATGTGATTGCACAGCCAAGAAGGAGGATTGTGGTGATGAAACGCGCGCCGAACGGATTCGCCACCCGCTGAAATCTCGCGCCGTCCGGTCTCGAGCCGCGCATCCCGCTGCGTCTTGTCGCTCTCACACGAGTTCCGAGACGAAACTTCCCTCGCCCAGGATTCTCAGCGGCCGTCCCGCGCTCGTCTGGTATTCCTTCGCCGGGTCCACGCCCAGCAGTTTCAGGATCGTGAACGCGAGGTCCTCCGGTCGCACCGGCCGTTCTGCTGGCACTTCACCGTATGCGTCCGTGGCGCCGATGACCTGCCCGCCCTTGACGCCGCCGCCCGCGAGGCACACGAAGCCCGCGCGCGGCCAATGATCGCGGCCGCCGAGCGAGTTGAGCTTCGGCGTGCGGCCGAATTCACCCATCAGCACCACGAGCGTGGAGTCAAGCAGTCCGCGCTCGCGCAAATCAGCGAGAAGCGACGAGTAAGCGCGGTCGAGCGCGGGCAGCTTGCCGCTGCCGGGGAAAAGCGCGTCGGGCATCGCCTTGAAAATCTGCTGGTGCATGTCCCAGCCCGTGTCCACCACGGACACGAACCTCGCGCCCGACTCGACAAGCCGCCGCGCAAGCAGACAGCCCGTGCCAAGTCGCGACCGCCCGTAACGTTCGCGCGCGCCGGGTTTTTCCGCGTTCAAGTCGAACGCCGCCTTCGCCTGCGGCGACGTGAGCAATCGAAACGCCTGCTCGTAAAACGTGTCGCGGCTCCTTGTCGCGGCGCCTTCCTCGACGTGGCGCGAGAAGCCGTCGAGCGCCTGCTGCATCGCGCGGCGATGTTCGACGCGATCGAAGCTCACGCCAGCGGGCGGTTCGAGATCGCGCACGCGGAAGTCGGGCTTCGACGGGTCGCCGCCGACCGCGAACGGCCCGAACGACGCCGGCAAATAACCCGCGCGCAATGCCGCCACCGGCTCGGGAATCGCAACGAACGGCGGCAGCGCCGCGCCAAAGCCCGTCTCGCGGGCGACGATGCTGCCGAGGCTCGGATACTCGACCACGGGCGTTGGCCGATGGCCGGTGAGCAGGTAGTGACTGCCGGTGTCGTGGTTGCCAAGCTCGTGCGTCAGCGATCGGATCAGCGCGACCTCGTGCATCAACATTGCCGTGCGCGGCAGATGCTCGCAGATGCGCACGCCCGGCACGCTCGTGCCGATGGGCTTGAATTCTCCGCGGACCTCGACCGGCGCGTCGGGCTTGAGATCGAACATCTCGAGATGACTCGGCCCGCCATCGAGCCAGATGAGGATGCACGATGTCGAGCGCACCTGCGGCTTCGGCGAATGCTGCGCGGCTTGAAGTCGGAACAAGTCCGGCAAGCTCAGCCCGAACGAACTGAGCACGCCGAGGTGGAGAAAGTCCCGGCGCGAAACGCCGTCACAGCGGGCGGAATCCGCGAGCCTGCTCTGAATCGGCGGTCGCGTGCCGGTGCTCTCGGTGCAGGTTGGTCTCACAGCTACTGATGAATGGTTACGCTCACCCGCGCGGGGATTCAAGCTCGCCGAACCGCCGCGCGGACGTGTTGACCAGACTCACTGCGACGCCTCGATGAACTCGCTGAGCACGGCCATGTTCGCGATGAACGCGCTGGTCTCGATCAAGTCCGTGCTCGTGAACTCGGCGCGCGTCCCGCGCCGCCGGGTGATCCACCGGCCCTGCGCGTCCTGCGCGGCGAGGATGGACTTCACGCGCGGTTCGAGGGATTGAGCGTGCTCGGCCGCGCGGCGCGGTGTGCGCGGCTTGGGCGCGCGGCGCGCGTTCCATTCCTCGCGGCCGACGCGCTGCACGTTCTCAAAGTAGTTGCGGAAGCTGTTCACGCCGTATTCGCCGCGCCAACTGTAGCCACCCCGGCGCTCGGCGCTGATGTCCTCGATGCGGTAATAGATCTTCCCATCGCGGTCGCCGAAGAGCTGCTTGTTGGTGTGCAATTCGTAGTAGCGGGCCCACACATTCGGCGCGATTTCCGAGCGCTTGAACCACTCGAGCGCCGCCGGAATGGGGGCGAGATACTTTGCGTCGCCGGTCTCGAGGAAGATTTCCACGAGCGTGCGCATCGCGCCGATGCTCTCGTTGCCGCACGCCGCGGGCGGCTCGAACGCGCGCGCCCATGCGGGCTCCATCCTCGCGTTGTATTGCTGCGCCCACACGGGCTGCGGCTCGGGCAGTTGCGCGAGGATCAGGAAATCACCGCCTCGCTTCGCCGCCTCGAGGAATTCCCGCCGCCCGGTGCGGTGGAAGGCGTCGAGCGCGGTGCGGACGCAGTCACGCTGCGTGTTGTCGTTGAGCGTGTAATGGCGGAAGTAGTTCTCGCGCGTGTATTCGCGCGGATACTCCTTCGGCAGGGTGGCCTTCAAGATCGGATAATCGGCGGCGTTCCGCGGCTTGCCGTCGAACCGCTGCGGCCACGCTCCGTTCGGATACTGCGCCTCCATGAGCTTCTTCAATCCGTAGTCGAGCGCGGCGCGGACGCCGCCATCACGCGGGTCGGCCGATGATTTCGCGACGTCGCAGTAGTCGAGCAGGAATCGCACCGCGCTCTGCGAATTGTCGTCGTCGTAGGTCGAGATGTTCTTCCTCGCGGCGGCTTCGGCGGGCTGAAGCTTGCCGGCGTCGGTGCGCCGGAACCACGCGCGCGACTTTTCAGAATCGAACTCGATGAGATAATCCCATCCGCCGGATTCGAGCTGCCCCGTCGCAAGGGCGACGGCAGCGGCGCGCGCGGCGTCGAGATGGCGGGCGTCTTTCGTCGCGGCGAAGGCTTCGAGAAAGGCCGCGCCGACCGCGGGCGTGCCGGGCGGCTGAATCCACACCTGCGTCGCCGTGGCTTTCACCTCCCCGGCGCGTTCGGTGAGGTCTGGCGAGTAGCGCCACAAGTAGCCGCCCTCCGTCGAGATGGTGCGCAGGTATGCCGTGGCCTTCTCCAGCGAAGCGCGCGCCTGCGCGACGAGCGGCGAAGGCTCGGCGCCCGTGGCCGCGCCCAGCGAGAAGGCGAGCAGCGCGGCGAAGCCAGTAGCGCGGTTGTTCATGGATCAGTCGAGCTTGCTCGTTTTCTCGGCGGTCGGGAAATTCTCGAGCGGCTTCAGCGTGACCTTGCCCGTCGCCGCCCACTCCGCGCCTCGCGCGAGCGTGCTCGCGGCGCCGACGCACTTGAGCGCGTCCACGCCGTGGCCGAGCGTGGTGTGGAACACGCGGCCCTTGCCGAACGGGATGACCATGAGCATCGGCTCGTGCTCGCCGGAGCCGCCTTGCGCGGGGTCGGCGAACGCGGTCGCGAGCACCGTTACGTTTGCCGCGGGACCGCGGAGGCGGTCGTAAAGTTCATCCTTCACGTGCATCCACTTGGTCGGCAGTCCGGCGGTGATCGGATGCGTGGAGTCGCGCACCTCGACCAGGAAGTCATGCTGCTTGCCGTGGCTTCCGCCGCGACCGGCCGTGGTGTCGTTCACGAACTTGCCGTCGCGCAGCCGGATGTAAGGACCGCTCTTCTCGGTGCGCCCGCCCCAGCCGCCGACGCCGATCATCGCGTTGTATTCGGGCCAATCGGGGAAGGAGTTGTTCGCCGCGTGCACGGTCACAAATCCGCCTCCGCCGCGGACGTATTCGACGAACGCCTTTTGGGTCTCCTCGCTCCACGGCTCGCCGTTGTAATTGGACACAAGCACGTCGTTCCCCGCGAACCGCGGCTTGAAGCCCGCCATCTCGCCTCCCTTCGCCGGGCTCGTCGCGACCTCGACCGTGAACCGACCGGTCGTCTCCAAAATGCGCCGGATGACGGGCGTGGTGTTTTTCCAGTCGTGATTGTTCTGTCCGTCAATGATCAGCGCCTTGAGCGGGGCCGCGTTGGAAGTCGCGGCGGCAACGGCTGACAGCACCAGCGCGGAGAGGAATCGGTTCATGCACGCATCTAGCCACACCGCGATTGCGCAAGCCAAGCAAATCCACGGCTCCCGCGCCGGCGCAACCCGGACTTTTGAGTGGTGTTCTTTCCACCGTCGGCTACATTCGCCCCATGACACTCGCCCGCAACCTTCGCTGCCCCGGCACCAGCGTGGCTCTCGCGCTCATGCTCGGCGTTGCGGCTTCGGGCGCGGACAACAAGGAGCAGTTCAAGGTCATCCTTGAACGCAATCCGTTTGGGCTTAAAGAGCCGGTGGCGC
>VHCN01000014.1 GCA_016871675.1 Verrucomicrobiota bacterium | reverse complement strand
CCGAGCTTCGTCGCGAGTTTCTTCAGGAGG
Source organism: Verrucomicrobiota bacterium (assembly GCA_016871675.1). Classification (NCBI taxonomy): domain Bacteria; kingdom Pseudomonadati; phylum Verrucomicrobiota; species Verrucomicrobiota bacterium. The sequence goes on along the minus strand of VHCN01000014.1, from coordinate 64,235 downwards.
AAGAGTTCCTCATTCGTCTGGCGCGCGCTGGCGACGATGGCGGTCGAGCCGTGGGGCGCCTTCGCTAGTGTTTCGGAAACTCCTTTGAGGACGGTCGGCCAGTTGGAATCCGCCGCTCCGCACTCCGCACTCCGCACCCCGCACTTCTTCAATCTGTCCCCGCGCCCGATCCACTTGTAGTTGAGACGGCCGTGGTCGCACATCCAGCACGCGTTCACGGCGTCGTTCTGGCGCGGCTCGTAGCGGTGGACCTTCTCCTCGCGCGAGCCGATGACGATGTTGCACCCGGTCGCGCAACTGGTGCAGATGGATTTGGTCTCCTTCATAAACCACACGCGCATCTGGAAACGAAAGTCCTTCGACGTGAGCGCGCCCACCGGGCAGATGTCCACGGTGTTGAGGGTGTAGTTGTTGTCGAACGCGCCGGGCTTCCACGCGGCGATGGTGTTGTAGCTGCCGCGATTGACGATGCCAAGCGCGTCGTCGCCGGCGATGTCGCGCGTGAACCGGATGCAGCGCGTGCAAAGGATGCAGCGCTCGTCGTCGAGGACGATGCGCGGGCCGAGGTCCACGGCCTTTGGCTTGTGAACCTTCGTTTCGACGAAACGGCCCGCGGCCTGCCCGTGCTCGACCGAGTATTCCTGGAGCTTGCACTCGCCGGCCTGGTCGCAGATGGGGCAGTCGAGCGGGTGGTTGATGAGCAGCGATTCGAGCACGGCCTCGCGCATCTGCTTCGTCGCGGGTGAGCTCGGATACAATTCCATGCCCGGCGAAATGGGCGTCGCGCACGCGATGGCGCCGCGCGGCGTGGCCGGCTCATAGGGAAGCACCTGCTTCTGGATTCTCGGCGAACCCTCCTCGTCGAGCAGCGGCTTGCGGTCCGGGCCCATCGCGGGCAGGCCAAACTCGACGAGGCACATGCGGCAGTTGCCGGCGACGGGCAGCTTCGGGTGGTAGCAATAATGCGGCACATCGACGCCCGCGAACTGGCAGGCTTGCAGCATCGTCGTGGGCACGAGCCTGCCCTGCCAGTCGGGCATGAGCCTGGGCACCTCGACCTCGCGTCCGTCCACCTTGATCTTGAGCTTCTCCACGGGTGGAGCCGGCTTTGATTCAGTTGTCGCTGTCGGTGGCATCACTTTTCACCCCGAAGGCACGAAGGACACCAAGAAGACCCAGTTCCCCCGGTCTTCGTGTCCTTCGTGCCATCGTGGTTCAACATTTATTCACTCTCTCCCGGGGCCCGCAGCCATCTTCATCCCACTTGTCGGCCCGGCGCCTTTCGCCTTCGCCTCATCCGCCGCGCCGCGCGCTTCGAAGTCCTCCCTGAACTTCTTCACGAAGCTCAACACCGGCCACGCGCAGGCTTCGCCAAAGGCGCAGATGGTGCGGCCCTGGATGTTCTGCGCGATGTGGAGCAAGTAGTCGGCGTCCGCGCGGCGTCCGTGTCCGTGCGTGAGGCGGTGCAGCGCCTTGCTCATCCACAGCGCGCCCTCGCGGCAGGGCGTGCACTGGCCGCAGCTCTCATGCGCGTAGAACTCGGCGACGTTCGCGAGGCATTCGACCACGTCGCGGCTGTCGTCCAGCACGATGATCGCGCCGGAGCCGGACATCGTGCCCGCGGCGGCAAGCGAGTCGAAGTCGTAGGGCAGGTCGAGCAGGTCGGTTTCAACCGAGGTCATCTGGCCGTCGGGCCCCTTGCGCTTGAGTTTGAACTGTTCGCCGGCTTTCAAAACCTTGGCCGAGGAGCCGCCGGGAATGATGGCCCTCAACGAACGGCCCGCCCGCAGCCCGCCGCCGAAGTTTTCGTGGAAGATCAGTTCTCCGAGCGTGACCTTGCCGACTTCGATTTCAAAGTAGCCGGGGCGTTTCACGTCGCCGCTCAGGCTGACGATGCGCGTGCCGGTGTTGTTGGGCGTGCCCAGCTTGGCGTAATCCGCACCGCCCATCGCGACGATGTGCTTCACGTGGCAGAGCGTCTCCACGTTGTTCACGATGGTCGGGCACATGTAGAGGCCGAGCACGGCGGGGAAATACGGCGGCTTGATGCGCGGGTAGGCGCGTTTGCCTTCGAGCGACTCGATGAGGCCGGTTTCCTCACCGCAGATGTAAGCGCCCGCGCCGCGGTGAACGTAAATCTCCAGGTCGTAGCCGGTGCCGAGGATGTTCTTGCCGAGGAAGTGCTGCGCGCGCGCCTCGGCAAGGGCCTTGTTGAGCAGCTTCGCGCCCTGCGGCATCTCGCCGCGGATGTAAATGTAGGCGAGCTTCACGTCGTTCGCCCAGCAGGAGATGATCATCCCCTCGAGGAGCTGGTGCGGGTCTTTGTGAATGATTTGGCGGTCCTTAAACGTGCCGGGCTCGGATTCGTCGGCGTTGCAGATTAGATAGATGGGCTTGCCAGACTTGCGGTCCACGAGCGACCACTTGATGCCCGCGCTGAATCCAGCGCCGCCTCGGCCGCGCAGGCCGGAGAGCTTCACTTCCTCGCGGACGAGCTCCTGCGGTGAGATTTTCTTCCCGTCGCCGACCACGCGAGGCGGGAGCGCGAGTGCCTTGCGCAGCGTCTCGTAACCGCCGTGGCGCAGGTAGCAGTCGAGGTCGGGCGTGTAACCCGGCTGGTCGGCGTGCTTCAAAATGAGCCTGAATTCCTGCGGCATATCGTCAATTGACAGTCAGGAGGAAACCCCTACATTGCCGGGCGCTACGGCCTGCCCGATGGTGTAACGGTAGCACAGCAGACTCTGGATCTGTTTGTCATGGTTCAAATCCATGTCGGGCAGCCAGGTCACCTGCATCTCCCCAGAATCTCATCGGCGTTCGCGCCGGTGACGCCCTCGTAGAAATCCTCGTTGCACATCATCACCGGCGCGGTGCCGCAGCCGGCGAGGCACTCGACGAACTCGACGGAGAACTTCCCGTCCTTCGTGGTTTGCAAGCCGTGCTTGCGCGGGTCAAGGCCGAGGCGCGCGCAGCAGTGCGCGTGCAGCTCGTGCGAGCCGCCCAGTGCGCACGAGAGCGTGCGGCAGACCTTGAGCTGGAACCTGCCCGCCGGCTCCTGCCGGAACATCGGGTAGAACGTGACCAGTTCGTAGATGTTGATGGGCTGGAGCTCCAGCTTGCGCGCGACCCACTCGATGGCGTCGCGCGAAATGTAGCCGAAGTGCTCCTGCACCGCGTGCAGCAGCATGAGCGACGCGCTGCGCTTCTGCGGGTAGTGCGAGATCAGTTCGTTGATCTCGGCCTCGAGATGGGCGGGGACGCTGAAGCTCATCGGTCACACTCCCCCATCACGAAGTCAATCGAGCCGAGGATGCTCACCACGTCGCTGACCATGTGGCCGGGCAGCAGGTGCGGCAGGATGCTCAGGTTCACGAAGGACGGCGCGCGAATCTTCAGCCGGTGCGGCGTGCCGCCGCCGCGCGAGTTGATGTAGAAGCCCAGCTCTCCCTTCGGGTTTTCCGCGCCGAAATACACCTCGCCCGGCGGCGCGTTCACGCCCTGTGTCACGAGGATGAACTGGTGGATGAGTTCCTCCATGCCCGTCATCACCTTCTGCTTGGGCGGCAGCACAAGCTTGCCGTCATCCACGTTGACGGGCTCGCCGGACTTGTTGTCCGCGCCGCCCGGGATGCGGTCGAGGCACTGGCGCAGGAGTCGCACGCTCTGGCGCATCTCCTCCATGCGGACGAGGTATCGGTCGTAACAATCGCCCACCGAGCCGACCGGCACGTCGAACTCAAGCTGGTCGTAAACGAGATACGGGTGCGCCTTGCGCACGTCGTGCTCGACGCCGCTGCCGCGCAGGTTCGGACCGCTGAGGCCGAAGTCAATCGCATCGGCGCGCGAGATGATGCCGACGTCTTTCGTCCGGCCCACGAAGATGGGATTGCGCGTGAGCAGCTTCTCGACCTCGTCGAAGTTCACCGCGACCTCGTCGCAGAACTTCCGCACGGCGTCGCACCAGCCGGGCGGCGTGTCGCGCATGAGCCCGCCGATGCGCGTGTAGCTGGTCGTGAAGCGCGCGCCCGTGAGCGACTCGCACAGGTTGTAAATCTTCTCGCGCTCCGTGAACGTGAGCATGAAGACCGTCAGCGCGCCGACATCCATCGCGTAGGCGCCGAGGCCGAGCAGGTGCGCCGAGATGCGCGCCAGTTCGCAGCAGATGACGCGGATGTGCTGGCAGCGCGGCGGGAGCTGCCGCTCGATGCCCATGAGCTTCTCGACCGCGAGCGCGTAGGCCACGTTGTTCGCGAGCGGCGCGAGGTAATCGAGCCGGTCGGTGTAAGGGATGAACTGCGTGTAGGTCATGTTCTCGGCGATCTTCTCGTCGCCGCGATGCAAGTAACCCACGTCCGGCGTGGCCTTGGTGATGATCTCGCCGTCCATCTCCAGCACGATGCGCAGCACGCCGTGCGTGGACGGATGCGACGGGCCCATGTTGAGCACGAGCTTCTCGCCGTGAAGTTCCTGCAAGTCCTCGGCGGGCGGGGAAGGAGCCGCGGGCGCAGCGGGCTGCGCCGCGAAGGAGGCGAGGTTCACTCGCGCTGAAGGCTCGCGGAACTCGATGGTTTCGGTGGCCATGAAAGAAATCAGTTCTCGGGCACGCGCACCCTCGGCTCGCGGGTGATGGTGTCCTTGCCGCCGGGCAGCGTCACGAATGGCCCGCCTTCGAGCGGCGCTTTCTTGGTAAAGGCCACATCGGGCATCTCGCTCGGCTTGCCGGCTAGCGGGAAGTCCTTCCGCAGCGGAAAATACGGATAGCCTTCCCACATCAGGATGCGCCGCAGATCGGGATGACCGCGAAAGCGGATGCCCATCATGTCGAAAATCTCGCGCTCGTGCCAATCGGCCGTGCGCCACACGCTGGTGACGGTGGGCAACTCGCCCTTCTCCTCGCTCAAGTTGGTCTTGAGCCGCAGATGGCAGCCGTGGGCGATGCCGTAGAGTTCGTAAACCACCGTCCAGCGCGGGTCGTCGCCGTAGTTGTCCACGCTGGAGATGTCGAGGAGATAGTCGAAGCCGAGCGATTTCTTGGCAAACTCGCAGACCTCGGCGATGCGCCCGGCGTCCGCGAGCGTAAGCGTCACTTCACCCCGGAACTCGGCGGGGGCGGAGACGAGTTCTCGGAATTTCGCGCGAAGCTGGTTGGCGAACTCGAGTGCAGGCATGAAATCGGTTTCGTGCCGGCTCAAGCAGCGGCGGGCTTGGTCACCGCGAGAACGGGCTCGTTCTGAAGCTTGTGTTGCAGCTTGATGAGCGCGTCGAGCAGCGCCTCGGGACGCGGCGGGCACCCGGCCACATACACGTCCACCGGCACGATGTTGTCCACACCCTGCAGCACGGCGTAGCTGCGATACATGCCGCCGGTCGAGGCGCACGCGCCCATCGCGATGACCCATTTCGGCTCGGGCATCTGGTCGTAAATGCGCCGGACGGCGAGCGCCATCTTGTAGGTGACGGTGCCGGCAACGATCATCACGTCCGACTGCCGCGGGCTGAAGCGCATCACCTCGGAGCCAAAGCGCGAGATGTCGAAGCGGCTCGCGCCCGCGGCCATCAGCTCGATGGCGCAGCACGCGAGCCCCATCGGCATCGGCCACAGCGACTGCTTGCGGAACCAGTTGATCGCGGCATCCACGCGCGTGACAACGACGTCGCCCTCGATCTTGGAATCGTAGCCGTATTCGGTGGTGCTGCTGGGCATGGCTGAAGGCCGCCGACCCGACGACCGTGAACCGAAGCTAGACAGCGTGCCGGAGGCAGGCAAGCGGTTTTGTGATTTTTTTCACAAGGCTGCGGCCTTCAACGGGATTCCTCCCACCACGGTGGACGGAGCGCCCCGGCATCAGCGCTTTGCCCTGACGCACGCCCGTGCTACGGTCCGCCCGCCACCGCTGTGAAGGCACTACTCTCCAACACGCGAGGCCGCGTCGAACGGGTTTTCCTGATCGGCATCGAACTCAAGCGCGACGACGCGCGCGCGAGTGACGAGTCGCTGGACGAACTCGCCGAACTTGCGCGGACCGTCGGCGCCGAGGTCGCGGGCGAGGGCGTGCAACGGCTCGATGCGCCGCACCCGGCGACGTTCATCGGCCGCGGCAAGGCCGGCGACTTCGCGCGCCAATCCAAGGCGCTCGACGCGGACGCGATTCTCTTCGACGACGATCTCACCGCGGCGCAGGCGCGGAACCTGGAGGAAATCTTCGGCTGCCGTGTGATGGACCGCACGAGCCTGATTCTCGACATCTTCGCCCGGCGCGCGCGCACCAACGAAGGCAAACTGCAAGTCGAGCTTGCCCAGCTCGAATACCTGCTGCCGCGGCTCACGCGCTACTGGACGCACCTTTCGCGGCAGCGCGGCGGCCTCGGAGCCATTGGCGGCGAAGGCGAATCGCAGTTGGAAACCGACCGGCGCAAGACGCAGGAGCGCATCGAGAAAATCCGCGAAGCGCTCGACCTGGTCCAGCGTCAGCGCACCACGCAGCGGCGCGGACGCCAGCGGTCGCACTGGCCGCTTGCGTCCATCGTCGGCTACACCAACGCCGGCAAGTCCACGCTCTTCAACGCCCTCACCGGCTCGCACGTGCTCGAGGAAGACAAGCTCTTCGCCACGCTGGACCCCACGACGCGGCGACTTCGTTTGCCCACCAATCAAAACGTGCTGCTCTCGGACACGGTCGGCTTCATCCGCAAACTGCCACACGGGCTCGTCGAAGCCTTCAAGGCGACGCTCGAGGAAGTTGTCGAAGCCGACCTGCTCGTGCACGTGGTGGACATCACGCAACCGGACGCGGAAGAACAGATTGCGGCCGTCAACACGGTGCTCGACGAACTCCGCGCCGCGGACAAGCCGGTGCTGATGGTCTTCAACAAAACTGACTTGCTGGCCGGGACGAACGTCGCAGAACCGTGGCTGGCCCGTTTTCCGGGTTCCGTCGCGCTGTCCGCTCGAACGCGCGACGGATTTTCCGCGCTGCTCGCCGAACTCGGCACGCGCCTGCGCCCGGTGCGCCGCCTCGTGCAACTTTCCGTTCCGCACGCGAACCCGGCGGTGATCGCGCGCGTGCACGCCCTCGGCCAGGTGGTGAGCAGCAATTTCGAAGGGCCGACGGCCCGCCTCACCGCGCGGATTCCCCCGCACGTGATGTTTGAGTTCGAGCGATTCCTCGTCCACGACGACGACCACGGGACGCCGGAGCTGGACCGCAACGGCGCCGCGCACGTGGGCGGCAAACCGGAACCCGCGCAGTCATGACCGGCCGCATCAAGGACATGCCCGCCGCCGAGCGTCCGCGCGAACGGCTTGTGGCCCGAGGGGCTGACGCGCTCACCAGCGCCGAGTTGGTCGCCATCCTTCTGCGCACGGGATTGAAGGGGAAATCCGCCATCGAAGTCGGGAACGAGTTGCTCGGAAGGCATGGCGGCTCGGTCGATGCGCTCTGCCGGGCGTCGCTCGATGAGTTGCAGGACGTGCCCGGCGTGGGCCGCGACAAAGCGGTGACGCTGAAGGCCGCGTTCACACTCGCGCGCAGGCTGGCCGAGGAGCGCAACAAGGAGGCGCCGTTGATGGACACGCCGGACCGCATCGCGTCGGCGATACGCGAGGAATTCCGGGAGACAAACGTGGAGCGGTTTTGCGTGGTGCTGCTGAACACCCGCCGGCGGTTCATCAAGAGCGTCCCGCTCGCGCACGGCACGCTCGACACGCTGCTGGTTCACGCGCGCGAGGTCTTTCGCCCGGCGATCGCGGCCAACGCGGCCTCCATCGTGCTCGTGCACAACCATCCGAGCGGCGACCCGATGCCGAGCGAGGCGGACATCAAGGTCACACGCGACCTCATCCGCGCGGGGCAGTTGCTCAAGATCGAAGTGCTCGACCACGTCATCATCGGCCGCGGGACGACGGAGCGGACGAAGGACTACACCTCGCTGCGCGAGCTGGGATATTTCTACGCCTGACATGATCCACGCCACTGCCATCATCCACCCGCGCGCCGAGCTCGATGCCACGGTGCAGGTCGGGCCGTATGCGGTGATCGACGCGGACGTGGTGCTCGGCTCGGGCTGCGTGGTCGGGCCTCATGCGCATCTCACGGGAAAGTTGCGCGCGGGCGCGGGGAACCGGTTCCACGCGGGGTGCGTCATCGGCGACGAGCCGCAGGACTTGAAATACACCGGCGCGCCGACGGGCTTGCGCATCGGCGACCACAACGTCTTTCGCGAGCACGTGACCGTGCATCGCTCGAACAAGCTGGACGAGGACACGGTGATCGGGTCGCACAATTTCCTGATGGCCAATTCACACGTCGGCCACAACGCGCAGCTTGGCAACCACATCATCCTCGCCAACGGCGCGCTGCTCGGCGGCCACGCCACCGTGCAGGACCGCGTGTTCATCTCAGGCAACTGTGCGGTGCACCAGTTCGTGCGCATCGGCGCGCTGGCGTTGATGCAGGGCTGCGCGGCCGCCAGCCAGGACCTGCCCCCGTTCTGCATGGTGCGCGAGGTCAACGTCCTCTGTGGCTTGAACTCGGTCGGACTGCGGCGCGCGGGCTATACGACGGAGCAGCGGATGGAGTTGAAGCGGCTGTATCACGCGCTATTCCGAAGCGGGAAGAATCTCCGCGCGGCCGTGGCCGAGGCGCGGAACTCGTTCACGGGCGAGGCGGCGACCATCATGTTGGACTTTGTCGCTGCAAGCAAGCGGGGCGTGTGCGCCGACTCTGGACGTGGCGGGAACGACGACGAGTAGGCAGTCCGCAATGCCCGTTTCCCGACGTCGAGCCGCCTCTTGCGCCGTCCTCCCCACCGGCCACTTCAAACAAAAAGCCCCTCCCGGCTTGCGCCGGAAGGGGCGTGCTGTCCGCGGTGCGGACTAGAACTTGTAGATGACGTTCAGGACGAGCTGGTTCGCATTGACGCGACCGCCACCGAACGGGCCGAGACCGGCGACTCGACCGCTTGCCGCGTGATCCCACCGATACTCGAGACGAGAGAGCACATTCTCCCACAGCGTGTAATCAAGAGTGATGGTTGTTGTAAGGATTTCGGCTCCAGCTGTGCGAGCCGCCGAGGTGGCGGCCGATTCGGTAGCTGGCGCGATCAACCCGAACGCCTGAACTGTGCCAGGCACGAACGGAGAGGCATTTGCGATCGCCGATCCGTTGTTGTCGAGGTAGTCGCCTCGGAGGTTGAGCTTGGTCTTGTCGTTGATCTTGATCGAGGCGTAGCCCGCGAACGTCAATGTGTCCGTGAAGCCGTTGCGCATGAAGGAGTCCAACGCGACCCCGAGCTTCACGCGCTCGGCAATCTCGGGCGAACTGGCGCCGACATACACCGCGGTGGTGTCGGGCCCGGCCACAGCGCCTGTGGCGCGGCCGTCCACGACGAACGCGCTCAGCGAGTAGCCCTTGAGGAAGCCGGCGCTTTCGGGAGCCGTGATGGCGATGCCGCCGATGTAGGTCTTCTGCGTCTGCGCGGAGGCGACGCGGCCGTTGATCACATTGTCGGTAGTGTTCGCCACGCCCGCGGTGAGGGTGATGCAGTTGTCGGTGCCGAGCATGTAGCTGAGCAGGACGCCCGTGTGAATCGTGGATTCGAGGGTGTTGCCCCAGGAGCGGGTGTAGTTCGGATTGTCGCCGGCGTTGAAGACTTCGTAGCCCGTCGGGGTGTCGAACACGCCGAGCTTGATGTCGAGGCCGTTGCCGACGGGTGCCTTGAGGTTGACGTAAGCCTGCTTGATCGGGGCGAAACCCGAGCCGAGGTTGTTGCCATCAGCGCCGAAGAGCAGTTCGGCCTTGTAGCCCGCGGCGAATTCGCCTTCACCGGCCGCCTTTGACAGGGTGACGTTGACGCCGTCGAGGTTGAAGCCATCGGCTCCGTTGGCGCCGTTGAGGAACTGGGTCACGCCCGCGGGTGTGCCCATGTTCCAACGCGCTGCGGTGTTCACATAACCGCTCAGGGTCGTGCCCGAGACGGCGGTAAGCACCTGGTTCTTTGCTTCTTCGGCCTGCGCCACCGACGCCAGGGAGACGACGCCTGCGGCAGCCAGACCCACGGTCCATTGATTGAGTTTCATGCTGTTTGGTTCCTGCATTTTGAGTTGTTCCTGACGCGCGTGCGGAGCAAAACCCGTTTGCCCCTCATCAGTTCTCAGTCGGTGAAAGCCGGGGTGGCGTATGCACACGCCACCCCGGCACAGCATCGAACCGAGGAACTAACAACGCACGGCCCGCATGGGCAGGCCTTGTGCCAAGCCGCCGTCGTTGCCGCAGTCAGCGCGTTTTCCGGCGTGATTGCCGTTTCCTGCGCAGCTCGGCACCGTTCGCAACGGAGCGGTCTCGACCAATCTGCCCAAAAAGAGCCACGTCGAACGGTCCGGACGAAGGTGATCCCGTTCGCGTGCGAAGAATCTGCCAAGCCACGACCCATGCTGGCAACAAGTTTTTACCAAGATTTTCCGCCGGCCTCGTTGCCCGCCTGGCTTGCAACCGATGCCCGGGCCTGCGTGTCCGAATTCTCCGTGCGCCTTGCGGAACGCCCGGATACAACGGCCCCGTGCAGTCCACAGGCGATTCCTTCCGCGTCGCGCAGTCGGGCGCGGTCTTCGTGCGCCTGCAATCCCGGCGCGCCACGGCGGAACTCCGCGCCCTCGCACCAGACCTGTTCCGCCTCCGCCTCACGCGCGGTCGTGACTTCGCCGCTCGTCCCTCGATGGCGATTGAGAAGGTCTCCTGGCCGTCGCCCGCCACCAGACTGATCGCCCGCGGCCACGTTGTCGAACTGCGGACCTTCACGGGGTCGGTGCGGTTCGACACATCCACGGCTCGCTGGGCTTTGCGCGACGCGCGCGGCCGCCTCGCACTCGACGCGGTCGAATCTCGATTCGCCCGTGACCACCCGCGCGTGGCGCTCGCGCTGCGCGACGCCGAGTCCATTCACGGACTCGGCGCAATGACCGGCCCGCTGGATCGACGCGGACTCGTTCGGGAGTTTTGGAACATCGACGTGCTCGGCCATGCCTCGTGCCTGCATCCCGGCTTGCGCAGCACGTATGTTTCAATTCCGTTTGCGATCACGCTGCGAGGAGGGAGCGCCGCCGGGATTTTCTGGGACAATGCCGCACGTCAGGTTTGGGACATGGGTCACGCCACTGCCGGGCGCTGGTCGCTTCGCGCGGAGGAAGGCGAAGTGGACCTTTATCTTTTCGCGGGGCCGCGCGTGCCGGACATCCTCGAGCGCTACACGGAACTCACGGGCCGCACGCCGCTGCCGCCGCACTGGGCGCTCGGCTACCACCAATGCCGGTTCGGCTACACGTCGCGCGACGAGGTCGAGAGCATGGCGCGCGGATTGCGCCGACGCCGCTTCCCGTGCTCCGCGCTGTGGCTGGACATTGATCACATGGACGGCCACCGCGTCTTCACGTTCGGCAAGTCGTTCCCGCGTCCGCGCGAAATGCTGGCGAAGCTGCGTCGGGCGGGCTTCCGTGTCGTCGCCATCACCAATCCCGGCGTGAAGAATGACCGGCGATTCGCCGTGCTGCGCCGCGGCCGGGCGCTCGCTGCATTTGTGAAGGTCGCGGGCGGCAAGCGCGACTTCATCGGCAAAGTGTGGCCGGGCCGGTGCCGCTTCCCGGACTTCATGAGCCCGCGGGCGCGCGCGTGGTGGGCGCGCGAGCAGGCACGGTTCATGCGCCTCGGACTCGCGGGCATCTGGTGCGACATGAACGAGCCGGCGCTCTTCGACACCGCGGGCAAGACCCTGCCGCCCGATGCCGTGCACCGCCCCGCGCCGCAGGAAACGATGCGCCACACCTCCGCGCACAATCTTTACGGGCTCGCCATGGCCGCAGCCGCGCGCGAGGGGGCGCGGCGTGTGAATCCGCGCGAGCGGCCGTTCGTGCTGACGCGCGCAGGCTATGCCGGCATCCAGCGCCACGCCGCCGTGTGGACCGGCGACAACAGCTCGACTTGGGAGCACCTCGCGGCTTCCGTGCCCGCGCTGCTGAACCTCGGCTTGAGCGGCGTCGCCTTTTGCGGCGCGGACGTGGGCGGCTTTCTCGATTCGCCGACGCCGGAACTCTTCGCGCGCTGGATGCAACTCGGCGCGCTCACCCCGTTCTTCCGCAATCACTCGAACAAGGACTCGCGCCCGCAGGAGCCGTGGGAATTCGGCCCGGAAGTTGAGCGCATCAGCCGCAACGCAATCCGCCTGCGCATGAAACTGCTGCCGTATCTGGCGCAGTGCTTCGCCGAGGCCAGTGCGCGCGGCTGGCCGGTGATGCGGCCGCTCCTGTTTCACTTCCAGGACGACCCCATCGCCGCGGCTTGCAACGACCAGTTCCTCGTGGGCGCGGATTTGCTCGTGGCTCCCGTGCTCGCGCCCGGCATCATGGCACGATCGGTTTATCTGCCCCGCGGTCGCTGGCGGGATGCGTGGACGGGCCGGGTCTTGCGGGGCGGCCGGCACGTGCCCGCGCAGGCGCCGCTGGACCGAATCCCGCTGTTCGTTCGCGCCAGCGCCGGGAAATCCGTGGCAATCGGCAAACTCCGTGGCTAACCTCCGCGCATGGATCCGCTCCTGAAGCTCCTCCACAAGAATGCCGCGCTCCGCCCGGCGCAACTCGCCGCATTGCTCAATTCCACCGAGCCGGAAGTCGCCGCCCGCATCAAGGACTACGAGTCCGGGCAGGTCATTCTCGGCTACCGCACAATCCTCAATGAGGAGAAGCTCGGGGTGGACATTGTGCGCGCCGTGATTGAGGTGAAGATCACCCCCGAGCGCGAGGGCGGCTTCAACCGGCTCGCCGACCGCATTGCGCGCTACGACGAAGTGCGGTCCTGCCATCTCATGTCGGGCGGCTACGACTTGCTGGTGGTGGTCGAGGGCGAATCGCTCCGCGACGTGGCGTCGTTTGTCTCGGAAAAACTCGCGACCCTCAGCGGCGTGGTCTCGACGGCAACGCACTTCATGCTCAAAGCCTACAAGGAGCAGGGCGTCCTGATGAGCCGCGAGCGCAATGAGGAGCGGCTTTCCGTCTCGCCGTGACGTGCCCGGCGGCGCGCAACCGGCCGCGCAGCGACCGGAGTTCATCCGGTGAGAAGACTGACCGCCCCCTGCGCGAGTGGTTCCGCCCGGCGGACACCGGTGGACACCTGAGCGGCCCCGCAGATGCACACGATCTACTTCGATTACAACGCGACGACGACGCCCGACCCCGCGGTGCGCGAGGCGATGCTGCCGTTCCTCGGCGAGGTGTTCGGCAATCCGTCGAGCGTCCACCACGTCGGCCGCCGCGCGCGGGCGTTGCTCGACGATGCGCGCGACCGGGTCGCGTCGGTCTTCGCCTGCCGGCCGGCGGAGGTTGTCTTCACCAGCGGCGGGACCGAGAGCGTGAATCTCGCCATCTTCGGCACGGCGCGGCTCCTCCGAAACCGCGGACGCCACATCATCACTTCCGCCGTCGAACACCACGCCGTGCTGCACGCCTGCCAGTATCTGGCGCGCACGGAAGGTTTCGAACTCTCAGTCCTGCCGTGCGATTCCGAGGGGCGCATCCACGTCGATACGCTCCAGCGCGCGCTTCGGCCGGACACGATTCTGGTTTCCATCCAAGCCGCGAACAACGAGACCGGGACCCTGCAGCCCGTGGCGGAACTGGGAGCGGCGTGTCGCGCACGCTCGGTCGCGTTTCACACGGACGCCGTCCAGTGGTTCGGGAAGCAGCCGTTTGCGAGCATCCACCAGTTCAACGCGGACTTGGTGACCGTCTGCGCGCACAAGTTTCACGGGCCGAAAGGCGCGGGCGCGCTGTTCATCCGGTCGCCACTGCACCCGGACCCGATCCTGTTCGGTGGCGGCCATGAAAACGAACGACGGGCGGGCACGGAGAACCTCGCGGCGATTGTCGGGCTTTGCGAAGTCATCGAGCGGTTTGTGCGTGAGCCGGTATTCCCGCCGGCGCAGCTCGAACCACTCACGCGCACACTCATCGCGGGGCTGGCGGCGTGTCCTGGCGTGCATTTTCGCGGCGCCGCCACCGCCAGGCTGGCCAACACCGCGTCCTTCACCGTTGAAGGTTGCGACAGTATCGCGCTGCTAGCTGGTTTGGACTTGGAGGGCGTGTGCGCGTCGAGCGGTTCGGCGTGTTCTTCCGGATCGCTGGAGCCTTCCCATGTCATGACCGCGATGGGTGTCGGCGCTTCGGAAGCGAATTCACTGGTCCGCTTCTCCCTCGGGCGGGAGTCCACGACCGCGGAAGTCGATCGAGTGCTGGCGGTTTTCCCAACGGTTGTCGCGCGGATCCGGAGTGCCGCTCAGAAAAGTGACCAACAACACCGCCCACAGCCTGCCCACAGCCTGTGAACATCCCGTGAACCGTGTGAACAACCAGCGACCAGCCCGCACCACTACCAATTGGGCCCCGGCTTTCTCACACCTTCTCCCAATCGTGGTTCCCCTGGTCCAGCCGCCTTGACACGGTCATTCCTTTCAACTATTCACAGCCCTTAATAATACGGCTGAACTCACCTTCAGGTCAGAATAGTAACGCACCGCATGAAAATCACCATCCCCAAGGACCAAATCATCACAGGACTTCAAGCGGTTCAAAACATCGTGGGCAGCCGGACCACGCTCCCCATCTTGTCCAACGTCCTGATCCGTGCGGAGAACGGTTTGGTCGAGTTCACCGCGACCGACTTGGACGTGACCATCATTTGCAAGGTCAAGGCGGAGGTTCTAGGAGTTGGCAGTTCGACGCTCCCCGTGAAGCGCCTTTTTGGAATTGCGCGCGAACTCCCGGGCAACAGCATCGAGTTTGAGACCGATTCGAAGGCCGTCGCGACCTTGCAAGCGGGGGGGGCATTCTATCGCATCCATGGATTGGGTGCCGAGGAGTTTCCGCCCGTCGCGACCTTCGGCAACGACCGCAAGCTCACACTCCCGCTCGAGAAGTTCAAATCCATGCTGCGCCGCAGCTCGATTGCGATGTCAAATGACGAGTCGCGGTTCATCTTGAACGGAATCTTCATGAAGTTCGCCACGGACAAAATCACCATGGTGGCCACGGACGGGCGCCGTTTGGCGATGGACGAGGAAGACTCTGAGGGAACCGGCGGCGCGGAGGGCAGCTTCATTCTACCGACGAAGGCATGCAACGAACTGAACCGGCTCATCCAAGGCGCGGGCGAGGTGGACATCCGATTCACGGACAATCAGGCATGCTTCACCCTCCGGCCGCAGGAAGGCGCGCCCATCGTGCTCATCTCCAAGCTCGTCGAGGGCAGTTATCCGAATTACCAGCAGGTCATCCCGAAGGAGACGAAGGAACGCATCGCGCTGAACCGCGAGGAATTCCATCAAGCCCTGCGCCGCGCGGAATTCATGACCAGCGAGAAGTCCAACTCCGTGAAGCTCTCGTTCGGGAAGAACCGGCTGGACATCACGGCCAACACACCGGAAATCGGCGAGGGACGCGAGAGCCTGGCCATCAACTACAAGGGTCGCGAGATCGCCATCGCGTTCAATCCCGCCTACCTCATGGACCCGCTCAAGGTCGTGGAAACCGACGAGGTGTTCATGGAACTCACCGACGAATTGAGCCCCGGCCTGCTCAAGATCAACGGCCCGTTTCTTTACGTGCTCATGCCGATGCGCACGAGCTGAGACGCGTCACTGGCGGTTGAAGCGGTGGACCCGGCCGTAAATGTTGTATTCGGCCACGAAGACGTCGCCGGAGGCGTTGAACGCGACCCCGTGCGGCGCGGTGACAAATCCGGTGCGCCACACCGCGGGCTTGGTCTGGTTGTTCTTCACCTCGGCCTTCTCGGTGTTCAAGCCAAGCCGCGCCACGAGCTTGCCTTCCTTGTCGAGCACGCTGACTGCGCCGCCGATTTCCCCGACCAGCGCGTATTCCCCCTGCACCGTGATCGCCGCCGGCGCGAGGAGGTCCTTGGCCACGACACCGAGAAACTCGCCGTCGATGGACATGTGCACGACGCGCAGCGCCTCGCGGTCGCACGCGATGATGCGGACGGGCGTGAAGCGCGTGTCCACGGCGATCTTGTGGAGCGTGGTGAAGTTGTAAGGCGGCTTCTTCCCGCCGAATGACTTCAGATACTTGCCCGTCTTGTCGAACCGGTGCACGTAGCTGCTCGCGTAGCCGTCCGTGACGAACAAGTCGCCGTTGGGGGCGACGTCCATGCCGGTGAGACGCACAAAGGACTTCCCCTCGTTCGGGTTCTTCGGCACCTCGCCCTTCTCGTTTTTCTTCGTGTTGGGCGGGACCTTGTTCTTGAACTCATCCGGGATGGCGGACGCGGGGATTTCGAGCACTTTCTTCCCATCGAGGGTGAGCTTGAGGATGTTCTGGCCGTCGGCGTTGAGCCGGGGGCCGTAGATGAACTCGCCGGCCGCGTCCTTCTTGATGACGAAGCCGTGGAAGTCCGCGGGCGCATCCGGCACATTTCGCAGGAACTTCCCATCGCTGCTGAAAACTTGCAGCCCGGCCTTCGGGTCCATCACGCTGACGTAAACCTCGCCCTTGGAACTGACGGCGATGTCGCCGTGCATGTTGCCGAGCTGCGGGCGGCCCTCCGGCAGCTTGAGCCAGTCGGCAACGGCGGTGTAGGTGGCGGCGCGGGCGGGCGCGAGCAGGGCGAGAGCGGCGAGGAGGGCCAGGGCTGTGCGGTTCATGGTGTGACAGGGTTCAGTGGGTTGGCGATGGGATGGGGGCTCAGGATGGACGGCAGTTGTCGGCGCGGATTCAAACGTCGCAAATCTTCACCGCCTCGGCGAGGGACGCCACCTTGTCGCGCAGCGGGATGAACTCCTGCCCGACGTGGCCCTTGTAGCCGGTTTCAGCGATCGTCTTCATGATCGCGGCGTAATTGACCTCCTGCGTGGCGTCGATTTCGTTCCGGCCCGGCACGCCTGCGGTGTGGTAGTGCGCGATGAAGTCCTTGTATTGCTTGATCCGCACGGTCACGTCGCCGTGCATGATCTGCACGTGGTAGATGTCGAAGAGCACCTTCACGCGTTCGGAGCCGACGCGTTTGAGGATCTCGATCGTCCGGTCCATGTCGTCGCAGAAGTAGTCCGGGTGACCCTTCATCTCGATGTTCACGCGGGAGTTGAGCATCTCCAGCGCGAGCGTCACGTTCTGCCTCTCGGCGTGGCCGGCAATTTTCTTGAGGCCGTCCACCATGTTCTTCATGCCTTCCTCGTCGCTGAGCTTGCGGCGGAAGCCCGAGAAGGTGATCACCGCCGGGAAGCCCGCCGCGGCTGTGGCATCGATGCGCTCGGTCAGCACCTTGATGCACTCGGCGTGTTCCTCGACGTGGGCGAAGCCTTTGGCGAAGCCGTGGCTGCCCGTGAGCGCGCAGACCAGCCCGTGCTGTTTGAGCACCGCAAACTTGTCCGGCCCGACCAACTCGACGGACTTGAGGCCGAGCTTCACGGCGTGCGACGCGAGGTCCTCGACCGTCATCGGGCGGAAGCACCAGGGAACGACGGACTGGTTGATGCGCCCGTTCTTTGCCTTGTAGGAACCGGGCTCAGCGCCGCGAAGAAAGGCAGGTGCAGCGGTCGCGGCCGCCGCAGCGAGTGCGCCGCCGCGGAGGATCATCCGGCGGCTGAAGCGGGAGCTGCCCGAAGGCGTCGAAGTGCTGGCTTTCATGTCGGGGTGGGCAAACTTTTTTGAACTTCCGGGTTTGAACGCCGTGACGTTACACTCCGCGCCGCTGAAATCCCAACGCAAAAACTGATGAACCCGACCCGCATTCCCGCCGCCCTCGCCGCCCTGGCGCTCGCCACCGCTGCGCACGCCGCCCACTGGCCGCACTTCCGCGGGCCGAATTACAACGGCTCGACCGACGGGAAAAACCTCCCCGTGCAGTTCTCCAAGACGGAGGGCACGGTGTGGACGGCGGACCTGCCCGGCGAAAGCGCGGCCACGCCCGCGGTCTGGGGCGATCACGTCTTCGTCGTCTCGGCCAACCCGGCCGAGCAATGCGTCCAGGCCATGGCCTTCGACCGCAAGACGGGCAAGCTCCTCTGGTCGCACAAGCTCGGCGACGGCATCCGCAAGGACCGCAACAGCACGTTCGCCTCCTCGTCGCCCGTCACCGACGGCAAGCTGGTGGTTTTCCAAAGCGGCAACGGTCCCGTCGCCGCGTTCGACTTCGCCGGCAAGCAGGCCTGGTCGCGCAACTTGACGACGGACTACGGCGCGTTCTTCCAGGAAGGCTGGACCTACTCGACCAGCCCGCTGCTTTATGGCGGCAAGCTCTACATCCAGAACCTCCGCCGGAAGGACCCGTATTTGCTCGCGATGGACCCGGCGACGGGCAAGGAACTTTGGCGCGTCGTGCGCGACGGCAAGGCCGTGGCCGAGTCGCGCGATGGATTTGCGTCGCCCGTGCCGATCGAGTTCAAGGGCCGCAAGGAGCTGCTCATCATTGGCAGCGACGACATCACGGGCCACGATCCCGGGACCGGCAGGGAACTCTGGCGCTGGGGCACGTGGAACCCCACGCGCATCGGCCACTGGCGGCACGTCCCGTGCGCGGCGTTCGCCGACGGGATCATCCTCGCGTGCGCGCCGAAGCGCTCCCCGATTTACGCGATCAAGGCCGGCTTGAGCGGAACGCAGGACGACTCCTGCATCGCGTGGCAAAGCCCGGGCGGCAGCGCCATTTCCTCCGATGTGCCCACGCCGCTGACCTACCTCAATGAATTCTTTGTGCTTTCCGAAGGCGGCTCGCTCTCGCGCGTCGAGCCCAGGACGGGCACCGCAAAGTGGACGGTCAAAGTGCCGTCCAAGGGTGCCGTGCAGGCCTCGCCCACGGGGGCCGATGGCAGGATTTACTTCATGGACTTCTCCGCGCAGGTGTTCGTGGTGGACGCCAATGACGGGAAGCTCCTCGCGACGAACCCGATGGGCGAACAGGGCGACACCATGACCCGCAGCGCCGTGGCGGTTTCCCAAGGCCAGCTTTTCATCCGCACCAACTCCAAGCTATACTGCGTCGCCAAGAATTAGGCGCGCGCAATGGCAGCAGCGAAACCCTCATCCCAGCCCGGCCCCGGCCCCGGGCCGCGCCTCGTTCCGGTCCGCCGCAACACCCGTGGCTCCATTCCCCCTCGGTCCCCATTCCGCCATCCGCCATCCGCCATCCGCATTCAATCCGCATCCCCCGGCGTGGCCGAGCCGCACGTCGCCCCCGCCATCGGCAAGACGGAGAAGACCGCGGACAAGCCGGACCTCGAGCCTGCGTGGCTGGTGATTTGTTGGGACGATCCGGTGAACCTGATGGATTACGTCACGCACGTGTTTCAAGTGGTGTTCGGCTGGCAGCGGCAGAAGGCCGAGTATCACATGATGCAAGTGCACAACAACGGCAAGAGCCTGCTCGCCCGCACGACGCTCGAGCAGGCCGAGCACTACGTGCACCAGCTTCAGAAATACAGCCTGCACGCCACCATGGAGCGCGAGTCGTGAAGCTTCTCCAAACCCGGCCCGACGCGTTTGTGTTCGTCCTCGGCCGTCGCGAGATGGCCCTCTTCCTCAACGCGCTCCGCGGATATCCCGTCGCCCGGCCGAAGCCACCGGCGCTCACGCTGCGCGATGCGCCGGATGACTCGGCGCAAGCCCTGCTCGTGGACTCGCTCGCCGAGCACAAGCGCGAGAATGCGGTCGCGCTCCGGAAGTTCCTCGAGAACCCGGCGCACATCCGGCTCGAAGGCACCGCGATGCGCTTGACCATTCCGCGCGATGCCGTCGAGTGGCTGTTGCAAGTGCTCAACGACCTGCGCGTCGGAAGCTGGGAATTGCTCGGCTGCCCGAAGCCCGACGAATTCCAAGTCACCGAGGAGACTGTGCTCAACTACACGGTCATGGAAACCTGCGGCATGTTCCAAATGTCGCTGCTGAACGCCCTCGCCGGAAACGACACGGAGTCCGGCTCGGCCGGACCTGCCGCGGAGTCCGAAGAGCCGGTCTGAGCACTTGAACGGGTGCGCTTCGTTCTCCGGATCGTCCTGGTCCGCGAATTCCCCTGGAAAGCGTGGGCGAGGACGACGGGCACGATGCCTGTCTCTACAAGTCCCGCGTCCGCCCTCAGCCGCCGCCGCCCGCATCACAACACGGGCCGGCGCTGGCGCTCGACGCGTGGTAGTCCTGCCCCTTCGTCTCGCGCGGGTGGCGTTCACTTCGGTAGAGACATTCGTGCCGGGTTTGGCTAACCTTTGGGCAACTTGGACGATCGAATCACAGGGCGAGCGAACAAGCCGACGACGCGACTATGAAACCCACTTCTGCCTCCTCGCGCAGCGGCGTGCTTGCCGGCGGCAACTGGATCATTGATCAGGTCAAGATCATCGACATCTTCCCCCAGCGCGAGTCGCTCGCCAACATCCTCAGCGAGTCCGAGGGCACGGGCGGCGCGCCTTACAACGTGCTCGTGGACCTCGCGAAACTCGGCGCGAAGTTCCCCCTTGCCGCAGCCGGGCTCGTCGGCAAGGACACCCACGGCCAGCGCATCCTCGACGACTGCAAGCGCCACAAAATCGACACCCGGTACCTCACCGCGACGGCGTCCGCCCCCACTTCCTACACGGACGTGATGACCGAGAAGACCGGCGGCCGGCGCACGTTCTTCCACTGCCGCGGGGCGAACGCGCTGTGGGACGGGCGCGACCTGGATTTTTCGAAATCGAAGGCGCGCGTGTTCCACCTCGGCTACCTGCTGCTGCTCGACGCGCTCGATGCCTCGCACAAAAAACACGGCACGAATGGCGCAGCCCTCCTCGCCGCCGCACAGGACGCCGGGCTCAAGACCAGCGTGGACGTGGTCAGCGAGAACAGCGACCGCTTCGCATCCGTCGTCACGCCCGCGCTCAAGTTCACGGATTACTGCATCCTCAACGAGGTCGAGGCCGGCTGCACCGCGGGATTCAGAATCCGCCGCCCTGACGGCAAGCTCGACACCGTGGCGTTGCGGCACGCCGCGGGCGCGCTGCTCCAGCTCGGCGTGCGCGAGGTCGTGGTGATTCATTTCCCCGAGGGCGGCTTCGCCCGGACGCGCGACGGCAAGGACCACTGGCAGATGTCGCTCAACCTCCCGCAGAAATACATCGCGGGCACCGCGGGCGCGGGTGACGCCTTTTGCGCGGGCATGATTTTCGGGCTGCACGAGGGATGGGAGCTGCAGAAATGCCTGCTCACCGCCGTCTGCGCGGCCGCGGCGTCGCTTTCCGACCCGACCTGCACCGCCGGGATGAAGCCCCTGGCCGCCGTGCTGGACATCGCCAGGAAATACCGCCCTCGCCCCGCGATGGAGCCGGAGTTTTAGGACTTCGGGCCCGGCTTTGGCGCCACGGACCTTGCCTCGAGGAATTGCTTCAAATCCGCCGCGGACTTCCCGCCGAAGCCCGGCACCTCCGCGATCTGCGCGACCGTTGCGATGCGCAGCCGCTGCAACGAGCCGAACTTTTTGAGCAGCGCCTGCTTGCGCGCCGCGCCGATGCCGGGGAACTCATCGAGCACACTCTCGGTAACCTTCCGAAGGCGGAGCTGCGCGTTGTAGCTGTTGGCCACGCGGTGCGACTCGTCGCGGACGCGTTGCAGCAGCTTGACCGCCGGATGGTCGAGCCCGAGGCGCAGCGGTTCGCTCGCGCCGGGCCGGTGCACCTCCTCGAATTCCTTCGCGAGCCCGATGACGGTGATGTGGCCGAGCCCGAGTTTCACAAGCTCCGCGCACGCGGCGTTAAGCTGGCCTTTGCCGCCGTCGATGAGGATCAGGTCGGGGAGATTGCCCGGGGCATGGACACGCGAGACCGCGGGTGAGACAACGGCAGGGTGGGAAAGTGCGGGGGACGATTCGGAAGATTGCTCCCCGTCTCCGTCTCGCTGTCCCGCTTGCCCGTGCCCGCGCGCATTCGTTGCCTCCGGCGGCGGCTTTGACCTCACCGGTTGACCCCGGCGCACTTTCGCGCTCACTTCGTTGACCAGCTGTTGCAGTTCCTGCGGGATCGCCCCGCCCGCTTCATCATCCCGATCGCCTGCATCCGCGACTTTGGACTTCAACCCTTGGACCGTCGACTCCTTCAACACTCGCGTGTATCGCCGTCGCACCGCTTCGGCCATGCACGCGAAGTCATCCTGGCCCGTCACCGTCTTCATCTTGAACCGCCGGTAGTTCACGCGGTCGGGCCGGCCGCCGCGGAACGACACGAGCGACGCGACGGCGAACGTGCCGCTGATGTTCGAGATGTCGAACCCCTCGATCCGCTCCGGCGGCGTGGGCAGGCCGAGCGCGGACGCAAGCTCCGCGAGGTCCCGCCCCGGGTCGGGCGCCACGGGCAGCGTGTAAGGCACGCGCTCGAAGCGCTCCATCTTCCTGGTCGTGGCGCGGACGTCCGCCAGCAGGTCGCGCAGCGCGGCCGCCTTTTCGAAATCACGCGCGGCCGCCGCTTGCTTCATCCGGGCCTCGAGCTGCGCCTGCATCTCCTCGCATTGTCCGGCGAGGAAATCGCACGCGGCCGTGACTTGCATCCGGTATTGCTCGAGCGTGACGTTGCCGATGCACGGGGCGGTGCAGACTTTCAGGTGGGCGTAGAGGCAGTGCTTGTAGTCCGCCTCGGCCGGCGTGAGCGGGCGGCACCCGCGCAGGTTGAACTGGTGCCGCACCAGGTCGAGCGTGCGCCGGAGCGCGCCCGACCCGGAGAATGGCCCGAAGTAGCGCGCCCCGTCGTTCGTGCGCAGCCGCGTCAGCGAGAACCGCGGGATCGGGTCGTTCAGGTTCACCTTCAGCATGAGGAGGCGCTTGTCGTCCTTGAAATCCACGTTGAAGCGCGGCCGGAATTCCTTGATGAGCTTGCACTCGAGCAGCAGGGACTCGGGCTCGGATTTCACCACATGCCAGTCGAAGTCGTGGATGCTGCCCACGAGCGCGTTCAACTTGAGGTCCCATCCCGGGCGCCGCGACTGCTGGAAATAATGCCCCACGCGCTTGCGCAGGTCGCGCGCCTTGCCGATGTAAATGACCGTGCCGAAGCGGTCCTTGTGCAGGTAGACGCCCGGCTTGTGCGGCACCTGCGCGAGCTTGGCGCGAAGGGGATCGGTCACGGGCGCAGTTTCGGACGGCCGGCGCGAAGTTTCAAGTTGGCCTTCGCCGCCTCCCCCTCCGTGCTGGTCAATCGCGTTTCACCGATGGTAGCCTGCGCGGCGTCATCTCATTCGGAATGAAGATCGCCCTCGGACTGATTCTGCTCGCCGCCGCGCTGGCGACTCGAAGTCGCGCCGCGGACACCGCGGTCGTCGAAGGCACCGTGCCGCTGGGCACTCCCGGGCCGGCCGCGGCATTGACGCAACGCTACCAAGTCAAGGCCGGCGTGCCCTTGGCCGCGCCGGAACCGCCCGTCGCGGTCGTGTTTCTCGACGGCACGTTTGCGCCCGCGACCAATCCGCCGCCGGCGCAAATGATCCAAAAGGGCCTGCAATTCACGCCGTCGCTCCTGCCGGTGCAGCGCGGCACGCGGGTGGAATTCCCGAACAAGGACGGCCTCTACCACAACGTCTTCAGCTACTCGAAACCGAAGCGCTTCGACCTTGGGCGCTACCTCGCCGAGGAGCCCGCGCCGTCGCAGGTGTTCGACCAGGCCGGCGTGGTGAAGCTCTATTGCGAAATCCACGAGCATATGCGCGCGACCGTGCTCGTGCTGGAGACGCCGCACTTCACGCGCACGAGCACGAACGGGACGTTCCGCCTCGAAGGGCTGCCCGCCGGCACGTTCAAGCTCAAGGCGTGGCTTGACGAGAAAACCACCCTCGAGCGCGATGTGGCGTTGAAGTCCGGCGCGACGGTGCGCGTCGAGTTCCCCGCCAAGTGAGGCCGCCATGCCTTCGCTGAATTTCCGTTTCAAGCTGCTGCTCGCGATGCTGTTTGCCGTCGCTGGCGTGTCCGGCACGACGCTCTTCATCACGCAGAAGAAAGTTCAGGCGGCCTACGAGCGCGTGTTCAAGGAAAAGATCGAGGCGCAGATCACCTACCTGCCGAAGGAACAGGAGGCTCGGCTCGCGGCCGTGAAGGAGAAGTGTCAGGACCTCGTGAAGAAAAACGTCCGGCTCGTCGCGGCGTTGCGCGAGGGCGATGCGGACACCATTTACCGCGTCGCCTATGACGAACTGCGGAGAATCTTCGCCGCCGACGGCCGCATCGGCGCGTTCGATCCCGCGGAACCACCGCCCGTGGCCCGGCCGCAACCAGAAGCGGCGCGTCCGTTCGATCCACGGCGAAAGATTCCTGCGGTCGCCGGCCGCGTGGAGGAGATGAAGAAGAAATCCGGTTCGAAGGGATCCCCGCCCCCGAGCCGGCCGCGGTTTGCCACGGTGCTGGCGTTCTTGGACAGTGACGGCAAGGTGCTCGCGGACCCGGCGTGGGCGCAATCCGGCAAGGCCGGCGACGAGCGCTTCACCACCATCATGTCGAAGGTGGGCTCGGTGATCGGCTCGCTGACCAACCAGCAGGTCGGTTACTTCGAGCTGAAGCTGGAGAACCGCCCCAACTTCCTGCTCGAAGTCATCGCCACGCCCGTCGTGGACGAGGTCGAGTCGCGCACCGCGGGCGCGCTCGTGCTCGGTTTTCCGTTCGCCGACCTCGGCGAGGCGACGATCAACGCGGTGACCGACCTGCAGAACGGCATCTACATCGGCGGACTCATCTACTCGCACACCATTCCAAACGCGGCGCGGGCCGAGCTGGCGCGCCTCCTTCTGGAGGAGATTCAGGCGCATCCCGACCCGCGCGACGACTGCATCCTCACGCTCGACCGGATTCCGCACCGTGTCTTTTACACGCCGCTCAATCCCGGCTCGCCCTTCGGTCCCGCGTGGAAGGTCGGGCTCTACTCGTGGGAGGGCGCGCTGCGGGCGCAGCGCGAACTGCGGACGCAGATCCTCGGCTTCGGCGCGTTCGCGCTCGTCGCCGCGCTGCTCCTGAGCCTCCTGCTCTCGCACAGCCTGTCCGTGCCCATCAACGAACTGGTCGGCGGCACGGCGCACATCCGTGCCGGCGATTTCGGCATCAAGGTCCCCGTGCGCAGTTCCGACGAGATCGGCCAGCTCGCGCGCTCGTTCAACGAAATGGCCGAGGGCCTCGCGCTCAAGGAGAAATACCACGACGTGCTCGTGAAGGTGACGGACAAGGACGTCGCCGCGCAGCTCCTCAGCGGCGAGGTGCTGCTTGGCGGCGAGTTGCGCGAGGTCAGCGTGCTCTTTTGCGACATCCGCGGCTTCACCGCCATGACGCAGAACATGGGGCCGGCCGAGGTCATCGCCATGCTCAACGACCACATGACGGCGATGACGGGCATCGTGAACGAACACCACGGCGTGGTGGACAAGTTCATCGGGGACTCCGTGATGGCGCTGTTCGGCGCGCCCAAGAGCTACGGCGACGACGCGCTCAACGCGGTCCGCTGCGCCGCGGCGATGCAGCGCGAACGCGCCGCGCTCAACGAAATCGTGCCGCGCAAGCTCCACCTCGGCATCGGCATCGCGACGGGCCCCGTGCTCGCGGGCAACATGGGCTCGGAGAACCGCTCCAACTACACCGTCATCGGCGAGCGCGTGAACCTCGCGTCGCGCCTGTGCGGCGCGGCCGGGCGAGGCGAAGTCGTGATCAGCCAGCCCACGCGCGACCTGCTCGGCGGCCGCGTCGTCGTGGAGGAAAAGGACCAGCTCCGGCTGAAGGGCTTCGATGCGAGCGTGACGGCGTATCGCCTGGTGGAAGTGCGCGAAGCACCGGAGCCCGTGATGAAGGGAGCGGCGGTGAAAGCATGAGTCCACTTCGCCCACGTCCTTGTCGTCGTCGTCCTCTTGCGCTCGCGGCCACTGTCTTCCTTTCGCTCGCCTTCGCATCCCGCGGCCAGTCGCTCCTCGACAAGGTCGACGACGCGCTCTTCCTCCAATCCCGCAACGGATCGGTCCGCTCCGACCTCAGCGGGTTGCTCGATCTCGAAGGCTACTACATCGACCAGCGCCCGCCGGGGATGATCTTCGGCAACGGGGACGAGTTCTTCAACCCGCGGCTCTCGCTTTTCCTCGACACGCGCCTCGGCCCGCATCTTTACAGCCTCGTGCAGGCGCGCGTGGACCGCGGCTTCGACCCCCGCTCGCGTGTCCGCTCCGCGCGCTTCGACGAATACCTGCTGCGGTGGACGCCGTTCGAGGATTCGCGCCTCCATTTGCAGGCGGGCAAATTCGCGACCGTGTTCGGCGCGTGGGTGCCGCGGCATGATTCGTGGAACAATCCGTTCATCAACGCGCCGCTGCCCTACGAGCACATGACCACGGTGAACGACGCGGCGACCGTCGCGTCCGGCCAGGGGCTCGTGAACCGCCGGGCCATCGCCGACAACAAGCCCGCGTGGCTGCCCGTGCTTTGGGGGCCGGCTTACACGACGGGCGGCTCGATGTTCGGCCAGCTCGGAGGTTTCGACTACGCGTTCGAGTTGAAGAACGCCGCACCCAGCTCGCGCCCGATGCAATGGGACGCGCATGACCGCGGGTTCGACCACACGACCGTCGCGGGTCGTCTCGGCTGGCGGCCGAATGCGGCGTGGAATCTCGGCGCATCCGTGAGCGAAGGCGCGTATCTGGACCAGCGCACCGTGACGCCCGCGGGCACGAGCGCGGGCGATTTCCGGCAGACGGTGATCGGGCAGGACATCAGCTACGCGCGGCACGGCTGGCAGGTGTGGGCCGAAGTGATCGCGTCGCGCTTCGAGGTGCCGAACGTGGGCAACGCGGACTCGCTCGCGTATTTCGTCGAGGCCAAGCGCAAGCTCGGCGCGAACCACTTCGCGGCCGTGCGCTGGAACCAGATGGTCTTCGACAAGGTGCCCACGCCCGCGGGCCCGCAGCCGTGGGACAACGACGTGTGGCGCGTGGACACCGCGTTCGGCTGGCGCCTGAGCCGGCACGTGCAGGGGAAACTCCAATACAGCTTCAGCCACCAGAAGGGGACGAGCCAGCAGGGCGAGCAACTGCTCGCGGCGCAGGTGACGCTGCGCTTTTAGCGGGGCGCGGCGGGCGGAGTCGAAGGCGCCACCGCGGGCCGATCCTCACTTCTTTGCCCGCTGCCCCGAGCTCGCGTCAATCGCCTCGCTCAAGGTTCCAAGCGCCTCGGCGCGGACGAGGGAGCCGACGAGCAACTGCTCCTTGTGATTGTTCACCACGGGAATGTTGCGCTGCTCGCTCGACAGGAGCACGTGCAGCGCGTCCGGCAGGAGCTGGTTCGGCGTGAGCACCGCGGGCGCGGCGCGCATGATGTCGAGCGCGATGACGGAGTTGAGCTCCGCGCCCGCGCCGAGGTGCTGCTTGAGGTCGTGCAACGAGACCTGCCCGAGCAGGTGCCCGCCGGCGTCCACGACCGGGATGAAGTTGTAGGCCGTGGTGAGGAACTTCGCGGCGATGTCGGGCAGCGGCGTGTTGTCCCGGACGGGGGGCACGGGCGCGCGCATCAGGTCGCCGACACTCTGGTGGCTGGCCGCGCCGAAGAGGTTTGCCTCCGAGGCGGCATCGATGCCCTTGAGCTGGAGCGGCTGGGTGTAAACGGACTCCGGATGGAGGCGCTTCGCGACGATCGCGGCCACGGCGCAGGAAAGCATCAGCGGCGGCATGAGCGACTGGTTCAGTGAAATCTCGAACACCACAATCATCGCCAGCAGCGGCGCGTGAACCGTCGCCGCGAGCACGCTGCCCATCCCGACGAGCGCGAAGGCGCCGATGGGTGGGGGCGTTGCCGACGCCCAGCCCAGCGCGTGCAGCACGCCGCCGAACGTCGCGCCGAGCGCCGCGCCGAGAAACAGCGTGGGTGTGAACACGCCGCCGACCGTTCCCGCGCCGACGGTGACGAGCGTGGACATGAGCTTGGCGAAAAGCAGGGCGCATGCGATTTCGAGCGGGACCGAGCCTTCGAGGAAGCGGTTCGTCGTGCTGTAGCCGTTGCCCCAGACCTCCGGGAAGCCGATGGCGATCATGCCGACGACCAGCCCCGCCGCGGCGAGCCGCAGGTGCAGCGGCAAGTTGAAGCGGCTGAAGAGCAGCTCGATGTCGCGCAGCATCCGCAGGAACATCGCGCCGACGACGCCCGCGAGGAGCCCGAGCAGCAGAAACCACGGCAGTTGCGTCAGGTCGCGGAACTCCACCTGCGGCACCTGATACCACGGCGGCACGAGGAAGAAACTGTGCGACACCACCGATGCGATGACCGCGGACACGATCAGCGGGGCGAAGAGCTTCATCGCGAAGTTGCCGAGGACAATCTGCGCGGCGAACACGGCGCCCGAAATGGGCGCGCCGTAAGCCGCCGCCATTCCCGCGGACGCGCCGCACGCGACGAGCATGCGGAGACGGAATGGCTGCCATCGCGCAATCTGGCCGCCCTGCGAGGCGAGCGTCGCGGTCAGGTTTGTCACCACGCCCTCGCGGCCGATTGAGGCGCCCGTCGCCACGCTCAGCACGGAGGACGCGGCCTTGATGAGCCCGTAGCGGAAGCGCAGGCGGCCGTCGCCCGCGGCCACCGCCTCGAGCAAGTTCGCCGAGTCTGGGCGTCCGACGAGCTTGAGGCCCCAATACAAGACCAGCCCCGCGCCGAGTCCGCCGAGCGTGGGCACGAGCATCCGCTGCCACCCGTCGAGCAGCACGGCGGCTTCCTCAAGTTCGCCCGGTTTCCGCAGGGTGAAGTGCTTCACCCAGTCGGTCGTAAGGTAGAACACAAAGTTCGTGATGCCTCCGAGCACTCCCACCACGCCCGCGACCACGAGGTGGAATGCCTCCTCGCTCATGAACAGCCGGACGCGGTAGCGAAGCAGGCGGCGCCAGTTCTTCCGCGCAAACTCGTGCGCAAACTGAAGTCCGCGCTCCAGGGTCGGGAACTGGGATTTCACGGCGCAAAGCTAGCCGAACCCGCGCGCCGGAACGAGGAAGATTGCGGCAGGCCAAACGCGAACGGGAGAGTCGCGGCACAGCCGCGGCGAAACCTGGAACGTGGACCCGGACGGCTACCCGCCGGTCTGCCGCTTCAAGTCCTCGTCGAGGAAGCGCGCCACGTCCTTGAAACGCGCAATGTTCTCGGGGTTCAAGCTCATCAGCATCCGGTGCGCCTCGAGGCTTGTGCGCGTGAGGTCGGCCTTCGACGCCGCGCCGGGTGCCGCCGCATGGAACTCGCCCTCCTTGGGCGGGACGCATTGCGCGACCGTGAAAAGTTCGAGCACGCCGAGGTTGTCCAGCAGCCCGAGCACCCGGCCGTTGGGATTGAGCAACTCGAACTTGGGCGGCGCGCCGTCCACGCGCGCGTCGGCCGCGCCGTGCGCCAACCCCGCGAGGACGCCGAGAAACGTGCTGTCCATCAGCGGGCATCCCGCCAGGTCGAGCACGAACCGCCCGTGCCCGCGCGCGCACAACCCGCGGATGAGCGACTTGAAGTCCTCGCTCGCCGAGATGTTCGCGCGGCCCGCGATGCGCACGCAGACGCCGCCGGACGTCACGGCGACCGACATCGTGGCGGTGAGCGGGTTCATGGGGGCGGCAGGCGCGGCCATTGAAGCGCGGCGACTCGCGGAGGAACAGCCGATTTTTGGGGCTGCCGGGTGATGAGGAGTTCGGACAATCGTCCGTCCGCCGGGCCTGACGGGCCCGCCTTGTCCACCTGCAAAACTCCCGCTTGCGCCACCCTGCCCCTTGTGAAAACGTCTGCGCCCTGTTTTATGGGACACGTCAAACTCCACATCCCCGGCCCGGTCGAGGTGAGCGAGAAGACCTTCCGCGCCCTGTGCTCGCCGATGATCGGCCACCGCGGGCAGGGCTTCAAAGACCTCTGCGCGAAGATCCAGCCGCAGCTCCAGTCCCTGCTCGCGACGCGGCAGCTTGTCTATCTGAGCACCAGCTCCGCGTGGGGCGTCATGGAGGGCGCCGTCCGCAACCTCGTCGCCCGGCGCGTGCTCAACTGCATGTGCGGCGCGTTCTCCGACAAGTGGCTCGACGTCTCACGCCGCTGCGGCAAGGAAGCCGAGCCGTTGCAGGTCCCGTGGGGATCGCCCATCCGCGCCGAGGCCATCGACGCGAAGCTCGCCACCGGCCAGTTCGATGCGCTCACGCTCATCCACAACGAAACCTCCACCGGCGTCCTGTCGCCCCTCGCCGACATCGCCGCGCTCAAGCGCAAGTATCCCGGCGTGATGTTCATCGTGGACGCCGTCAGCTCGATGAGCGCGGTGCCGATCGCGTTCGACGCGCTCGGCATTGACGTGCTGCTCGCGGGCACGCAGAAGGCCTTTGCGCTGCCGCCGGGGCTCGCCGTGTTCACGTGCTCGCCTGCCGCGCTCGCGAAGTCCGCGACCGCGAAGGACCGCGGCTACTACTTCGACTTCGTGGAGTTCCAGAAGAACGCCGCCGAGAACATGACCCCGAGCACGCCGGGCATCGCGCACGTTTACGCGCTCGCGTCCAAGCTCGACGAGTTTTTCGCCGAGGGGCTCGACGCCCGCTACGCGCGCCACCGCGCGACCAACCAGATGACGCGCGACTGGGCGGCGCGGCACGGCTTCACGCTGTTCCCCGAGCCCGGCTTCGAATCGCTCACGCTCTGCTGCATCAACAACGGCGCCAGGCCCGGCGGGCGCGTGGTGGACGTGGCGAAGCTGCAGAAGCTCGTCAAGGAACAGGGCTTCCTCATCGACGGCGGCTACGGAAAAATCAAGGGCACCACCTTCCGCATCTCGAACATGGGCGACGAGACGCCCGCGACCATGGACACACTCATTGCCGCGCTCGACTCCGCGATGGCGAAGCTCTGACCGGGGCGCGCGGCCCAACCAGTCCGTGGCAATCTCCCGACCCACCCGTCACCCGACTTTTGATGACCGCTTCGCCCTTGCACTAAGGTAGAACGCGCGACCGAGCATCCCCAGACCCGCGCCGAGCGCGGCGCCGGTCACGCCGAATGCGAGCAACAGGCCGTGGTTCCACTTTTCGCTTCCCTCGCTCCACGCGCGCTCGATGCGCTGCGGCGTGCCGACCTCCTTGTGGACCGTGAGGCGGAACACCTCGACGCGGAAGCTCGCCTGCATTCCCTTCTCGCCCGCCGTGGTGATGTAGATGGGACTGCGCCAACGCCGCTCCGGGTCCGGCTCCGGCGCGCCCGCCGCCCAAAACCACGCCGCTGAGAACCCGACCAGCGCGAGCACGCCGTTGAACAGCGGCCAACGCAGGCGGTTGAGCCGTTGCGTGAAGTCTGTGTGGTTTGTGGTTTCCACAACGAGCCACTACTTCTTCCCCGGCCTTGCGCCGGCCATGAAGTAGGCGAAGAGGTCGCGCACTTGTTGTTCGCTCATCGCGTCGAGCAGGCCCTCGGGCATGAGGGAGAGGGCGCTGGCTTGCATGTCCTTGACCTGCTCGCGCGGGAGCGCGGTCTTGTTGCCGACCAGGTCCATCACCGTCACGGCGCGGGGGGCGACCTCGACGAGCAGGCCGGTGAGCGACTGGCCGTCGTGCGTGGTGACGTTGAAGGCGGTGTATTCCTCGCGGATGGCGAGGCTCGGGTCCACGATGGCGGGCAGGATGAAGTCGAGGTTGTCGCGCTCGTAGCCGGTCAGGTCGGGGCCGATGGCCGCGCCGTCGTTGTTGAGCTTGTGGCATGCGG
The DNA here is from genome assembly GCA_016871675.1 of Verrucomicrobiota bacterium. Taxonomy (NCBI): domain Bacteria; kingdom Pseudomonadati; phylum Verrucomicrobiota; species Verrucomicrobiota bacterium. The sequence continues at coordinate 32,526 of VHCN01000014.1, read as the reverse complement.
CGCACGCCATCTTGAAGACTTCGCGGCCGGCCTTCTCGTCGCCCTTGCCGGTCTTGAGCAGCGTCCGAATCTTCGCGATCTGGTCCTGCTTTTCCTCGGTGGTTTTGTTCAGCCGGCCCCAGTGCTTCTTGATGAGCGCGTCGCACGCGGTGTCCTTGTAGGCGGCGATGGCGAGGAGATTGCCGATGGCGACCTGTTCCTTCTTGAGCTGGCCTTCGTCCACGGCGGCGAGGAGGCGTCGCGCCCAGTCCGCGCGGCTCGCGAGCGCGGCCTGCGCGGTGTCGCGAAGCCTGCCGCTGAAGCCGGGATAAAGATCGAGCAACTCGTGCGCGATCGTCGCGGTGCCGAAGCGCTGGAGCGCGGTGACCAAGTCCAGCCGCAGCGCCTCGCTCTTCTCGAAGCGCAGCAGCTTGAGGAACGCGGGCACGGCGGACTCGACGCGCCGTTCGGCGAGCAGCGCGATGGTCTTGCGGCGGTCGGCCTCGGGCGTCTTCGCGTCGGTGAGGCGCGCGAGCGCGGTGTCGGCGGCGGGGGCGTGTCCGAGCCGCACGGCGAAGCTCGTCAGCAGCGGCGTGTGTTCGCGCGTGGCCCAAAGCTCGGCGACCTTCGTCGCGAGCGCGGGCGGGACGGACTTCACCGGGTCGCCCTGCAAGCCGGCTTCCATGCCCTTGATGAGTTCGTCCACGGCGGCGGGGTTCGGCGCCATCTGGAACAGCAGTTCGCAGTCGCGAAGGTTCTTCTCGCTGCGCTCGGCGGTGAAGCGCTGGCCGAGGCGGCTGATGATGAACTTCTTCACGATGGGCGCCTCCCACAACGTGCTGTCGAGCAGCATCTGCATCACGCGGTTGCGGTCGTCGGGGTTGGCGACCTTGCTCTCGACGGCCCACCACAGCAGCAGCGGGATGTGGATGTCCTTCTCGTCCTCGGCGCGCAGGAGCAACTCGCGCGTGATGGCGACGCCGTCGTTGCCGGGAAGCCGCGTGGCGGTGCTGGCAAGCTGGCTGCGGACTTCGGCGACCTTCTCGTCGCGCGCGAGGCGGAACATCGCGACGTGCAGCGCGGGCGCGAGCGGTTTCCTGCGGTCGCCGAGCAGGCGGACGGTCCAATAGCGGATGAACTCGTCCGGGTGCGCGAGGCATTGCGCGGCGAAGGCGTCGTCGAAGCCGCCGCAGGCGTTGACGGCCCAGAAGGATTCGAGGGCGAGCTGGTCTCCGGGGGTCGCGGGCGTCCCGCCGGCCACTTTCTGAACCGATGGATTCGAACGCACCGGATCAACCGGCGAGGACGCCGGTTGAGTGCGCCCGGGACGGGCGCGCTCCCCAGCCGGAAGGTTTGCAAGCACCATCGTCTGGAGCCGCGTGACCAGCGATTTGTCGTTCCGATCCCACAACACCCGCAGCGCGGTCTGGCGCTGGAACTTGTTCGGGTGCGCGAGGAGCTTGATGAGTTCATCGTTCGACGCCTTGCCGATATCGAACGGCTTGACCGCCTTCACCTCGGGCGATTTCAACCGCCAGATGCGGCCGGTTTCCTTGTCCCACGTGTCGTTTGGATCGAGGTGGCTGAGCCGTGTGTCGCACCAGTCGGCGATGTAGATCGCGCCGTCAGGGCCGACCTTGGTGTCCACGGGGCGGAAGTGCTTGCCGCTGGATTCGATGAGCGTGTCGGTGTCGTCGCTGCGGAAGCTGGACGTGTCGCGCGCGAGTTTCGCGGCCTGGTAACGGCTCGTGAGCGCCATGCCGGCGATGACCTGTCCTTCATACTTCGGCATCGCGCCGCCCTCGTAGATGAGCATCGTCTGCGGGAAGCGCGGCTTGTAGCCCGTGCTCTTCATGTGCTCGAACCACCCGAAGCGATACGGGCTCATCGCCGGGCCGTGCTTGGCCCAGCCCTTGATGTAGAGCGCGCCCTGCGCGTAATGCAGCCCGCGCGTGTCGCCGTAGTTGGTGCCGGAGAACACGCGGCCTTTCGCGTCGAACTCGATGCTGTAGGTGTTCCCGCCGCCCTCGGCGAAGACCTCGAACTCATCCGTCCGCGGGTTGTAACGCCAGATCGCCTGGCCGAGGAACTTCACGCCGCGCACGTCCGCCGTGCAGGTGCTGCCGTGCGCGCCGTAAAGCCAGCCGTCCGGACCCCACGCCAGCGAGTTCGCGCCGCTGTGCGTGTCCTCAAGGCCGAAGCCGCTCAGCACCACGCGCGGCGGGCCGTCCGGGATGTCGTCGCGGTTCGCGTCCGGATAAAACATCAGATACGGCGGATGCAACACCCACACGCCGCCGCGGCCCGTGACCACGCTCCGCGCCATGTTGAGGCCGTCGAGGAACACCTTCGTCCTGTCGAACGAACCGTTGCCGTCCGTGTCCTCGTGGATGGTGATGTAGTCCGCGCCCTTGAAATGATTCGGCGGCGGCGGCGGCACCTTGTCGAAGACGGCGCGCAAGTATTGGTCATACTTCACGATCTTGAGGCCGGCGGGGAACGGGAACTGGACGTAGTTGACGACCCACAACCGGCCGCGCTCGTCGAAGTTCATGTAAAGCGGCTGGCGCACCGCGGGCTCGGAGGCGACGAGATCCATCGAGAGACCGTCCACCACCTTGAACTGCGCGAGCGCGTCGGCGGGCTTGGGCGCGGGCGACTGGTCGCCGAGCGAACCGCCCGCCTTGAAGCGCTTCACGAACTCCTGGACCTTGGGATCGAACTTGTCGTCCGTCCCGGCGGGTCGGGACGCGGGCGGGTCGGCGGCGAAGGCGGCCAATGCGGCGAGGCCGAGCGCGGCCGGGACGGAGAGCGAACCAACGGCCCGCCAACGGCCGCGATTTCGGCCCCTGAACCCGAACGGACACCTCTCACCCCATCCCTCTCCCCTCCTCCGAGGAGGGGAGAGAACCAACGGCCCGCCAACGGCCGCGATTTCGGCCCCTGAACCCGAACGGACACCCCTCACCCCATCCCTCTCCCCTCCTCCGAGGAGGGGAGAGGGTGCCCGAAGGGCGGGTGAGGGGTGGCTGTGCGCCAACCGGTTCATGGGTAGGGTGCTCCCGCTCGGAGCGGGACGGGTGAGGGGTGGTCGGGCCACAGGTTCATGGGCAGGAGAGGGGCGTGAGATGCAGTTCATGCGGCGTTGGGAGAATGAACGCTTCTACGCCGCGCGCGATTCAATCACAAGCAAAGTCGCGCCGGGCCTGACCGGCGGCCCAAAACGCTTTCAATACGGTCGGCAAGCAAGGCGTCAGTGAACTGGAATAAGCCTGACCGAAGAATCCTCTCAAGATTGCTTATGAAGCCTGCCCTGTCCCGAGCCCACGGCGGCGCGCGCGGATTCACCCTCATCGAATTGCTTGTTGTCATCGCGATCATCGCCATCCTCGCGGGGTTGCTGTTGCCGGCGCTTGCAAAGGCGAAGCACAAGGGGAAGGGCGCGCAGTGCATGAACAACTCGAAGCAGATGGCGACGGCGAATTCCCTTTACTCCGGTGACAACGACGACCGGCTTACGTTTTCATGGATCAGCCCGAGTGTGAACGCTCCGGGTGGACCCTACGACGTGCCGAATCTTGCCGACAACAGTTTCTACGGTGCGATCAACGGTCAGTCGATGTTGAACCGATACATGGGCGAGCAACGGACCGTGCTCAGCCTGGTCAAGAACCTCCATTGTCCCGCTTACTTCATTAACCCGCGGCCAGCGGAGATCGCGGGCAGTGAGCGCGAGGTGCCGACGGTTTACACGAACACTTACACGATTGGTTGGGTCCGCTACGCGCATTACCGGGTGAATCCCTACATGGGCATCATCGGCATGGGGCCCGGGACACGAGGCGGAACTCCGACCGAAGAGGAGGGCGGAACCTTCCGTGGGAATCCGACGGTTCACAGCGCATTTCGACTGGGCAGCGTTGTGAACCCGGCCTCCAAAGTCCTTGCCTTCGACATCAAGCAAGGCAACGCGCGCCAGCCCTACTGCAACACGCCCGAAGGTGCGAATCTCACGTGGAACAATTCGACCGGAGACAATGACCGGAATAACGGCTTGAACTACACGCAAACATGGCAGGCGCCCGGCATCGGGTTGCTCCATGAATTTCGCAGCATGATTGCCTTCATCGATGGCCATGCGGAGACCGTGCCGAAGATCAGTGCGATCACCTTCGGCACCAGGACCGACACGCATTGGATTCTTGGACGGTAGGATTCCTAGTCGGATTCTTTGTGCCATTTTAGTTCAAATAGTCCGGAAGGTCCCAAACAGTTCGTCCCATGAAAACACGCGTTTGCCGTCCCAAGGCCGCCCGTGGCGCGTTCACACTTATCGAATTGCTCGTCGTCATCGCGATCATCGCGATTTTGGACGGCATGCTGTTGCCCGCCCTCGCGAAGGCGAAAGCGAAGGGCAAAGGCGCACAGTGCCTAAACAACACAAAGCAGATGGCGACCGCGGCGCAGATTTATGCCGGTGACATGGATGATCGCCTGATGTTCTCGTGGGCCGGGAACGACAACAACCCCGGCACGCCATACGACGTGAGCTACCCAGCGAACAACAGCCTTTACGGCGCGGTGAATGGGCAGTCCCTCCTTACCCGGTATTTGACGGCTGAACGGACAACCGACTCAGTCGTCGCGGGATTGCGGTGCCCATCCTACTATCTACCACCCGCGAGAGTGACAGCAGAAGGCTTCATCGACCACGTTCCGAAAGTCTGGACCAATACCTTTACGATCGGTTGGGTGCGGTATTCCCATTACCGGATTAACCCCTACTTTGGGAATCGTGGCTTGGGACCGGGGATCGAATCTGGCATGGGCTCCTTCGCGGCTGGATGGACCGGCCTGAACGGCTGGACTCATGTGGCGCTTCGGAACGACAGCGTCATGAAGCCGCAAGACAAAGTTCTCGCCTTCGACATCAAGCAAGACAATGCACGCCAGCCCTACTGCAACACGCCCGGAGGAGCAAACGCGACTTGGACCAATGCCACCGGAGACAACGACCGGAACAATGGGTTGAATTACCAGCAACCTTGGCAAGCTCCTGGATTGGGACTCTACCACGAGTTCCGCACGATGATCGCCTTCGTGGATGGACACTCCGAAGCAGTTCCAAAGCTCAGCCCCATCACGTTTGGAACGATCACCGATACCCACTGGATTCCAGGACGCTAGTCCGGACGGCGGTATCGACTCACTGCGGCTTCAACACGGCGTGGACGCGCCGGACCCATTGTCCGGGCGTCTCCGCACCCGTGCCCGTGTAAGGCGGCACGGGAACCTTGGAAGCCACCGCGAGGTGGGCGAGCCGCTGGTCAATGTAGGGCTTCACCTCGGGCACGGAGCCGGCCACCAGGATCAGCTTGCCCGCCCGCGTGCGCAGCGCCTGTTTCTCGGCTTCCGTCAGGTTCTCCGGCAGGAAACAAAACGCCACGATGGTCGTGCCGGGCGACTGCTTCTGGAGAAACGCAAGGAATTGGCCGGGCTTCCACTCCGTCCGCATTCCGCCGTCCGGCCGCGGAATCTTGAGCTCCTCGGTGAAGGTGAACCTGCCGAGGGTCTTGATGTGGCCCTTGAAGGCGTCGGCCTCGACGGCGATGAGGTTGAGGAAGCGCGTCATGTCGGGCAGCGGCGGGTTCTTCGAGTCGGGAATCTCGGTGATGATGGCGATGGTGCCTGAGCTGCCCATGAGCTGGAGCGCCTGCTCGGCCGCGAACACGCCCCGCGATTCGATGGGCTTGGAGACGACCTTTTCGCTCGTGGGCCCGGCCGCAAACACGCCCTGCGTGCCCATCGGCACCGAGCTGGTGTCGGGCGGCGGGTTGATGACCTTGCGGTTGAGCACGAAGGCGAGCGCGCCTACGCCGAGCAGAATCGCGATGGCGATGACGGCGCGTTTGGCCGTGTTGTCCTGTGGGGCCGGGGCTTTGGTGGACATAATGAGTCATCCGACGCGCCCCGATGGAAGCCATTCAGCAGGAGCGCAGGGAAAGACGCGGAGACGCGTCTCCATGTCACTTCAACGCGGCGAGCCACGCGAGTTCGGCGTTGAGCACGGCGAGGCAGCTCACCGCCGCAGTGTCGCAACGCAGCACGCGCGGGCCGAGGGTGACGGGTTTCACGCCGGCGCGTTCGAGCGCGTGGAGTTCCTCCGGGGTGAAGTCGCCCTCGGGCCCGATCCACACGGCGGCTTGCGCGGGAAGGCGGCCGTGTTCGCGGTGGTAGCTCCCGACCACGTCGCGCGGGTGCGCGGCGCCTTCGCGCAGCGAGGCGACGAGCGCGAGGTCGGCCGCGTGCTTCGCGAGCGCGTCCTTGAAGTTCGCGGCGGGCAGGATCTCGGGCAGCCACGGGAGGCCGCATTGCTTGAGGGATTCGATGGCGGTGTGGCGCCATTTGGCGGCCTTGCGGGCGGCGGCGGCGGGGTCGAGGCGGACTTCGCCGCGCGCGGTGAGCACGGGGGCGATGCGGCTTGCGCCCAGTTGCGTGGCCTTGCCGACGATGTCGTCCATCACCGCGCCCTTGGGCACGGCCTGAAGGAGCGTGAGGCGGGTCGCGGGTTCCGGCGAACGGCGCCGTTCGAGGACTTCGAGCGCGACCTCGCGCGGGGCGAGCGCGCGGATCTTGCAGAGCAGTTCGCGGCCCGCGCCATCGAGCACGGTGACTTGCTCGCCGCCCCGGAGCCGCAGCACGTGGAGCGCGTGGTGGGCTTCGGCCCCGGTGAGCCGGAGCAGGTCGCCGTCAGCCTCGGCGGGCGGGAGGTGGAAACGGTGCATCGAGGACGAATGAGGCGCGCGGGACCGGGCCGCGTCGTCACTTGAAGAAACTTTTCGCGCGGTCGAAGAAGCTCTTGCTGCGGGGATTGTTGTGCTCGTCGCAGGCGGAGGCGAAGTCGCGGAGCTTGTGCTCCTGTTGGGCGGTGAGGTGCGTGGGCACCTCGACGGTGACGCGCACGTGCAGGTCGCCGTGGTCGCCGCTGTGGATGTTGCGCACGCCGCGGCCGCGGAGGCGGAACATGGTGCCGGGCTGCGTGCCGGCGGGGACCTTGATGGTGGCCTTGCCGCCGAGCGTGGGCACCTCGATGGCCGCGCCGAGCGCCGCCTGCGCGAAGCTGACGGGGACTTCGCAGAGCAGGTCGTCGCCGTCTCGCTTGAAGACGTCGTGCTCGCGCACGTGGAGGACGACGTAGAGGTCGCCGTGGCCGCCGTCGCGCTGGCCGGCCTCGCCGTTGCCGGTGGAGCGCAGGCGTGTGCCGGTGTCCACGCCGCCGGGGACCTTGATCTTGATCTTGGAAGTCTTCTCGCGGCGGCCGTTGCCGCGGCAGGTGCGGCAGGGTTTGTCGATGGTGCGGCCGCCGCCGCCGCAGTGCGGGCAGGTCTGCGCGATGCTGAAGATGCCGCGCGCGCTCACGACCTGGCCGCGGCCGTGGCAATGGGTGCAGGTCTTGAGGGAGGCGCCGGGTTCGGCGCCGCCGCCGCCGCAGGCGTCGCAACTGTCGAGCTTGGTGACGGAGATTTCCTTGTCGCAGCCGCGCATGGCCTCCTCGAAGGTGATCTCCATGTCGTAACGGAGGTCGGAGCCGCGGCGCGGCGCGTTCGGGTCGTGGCCGCCGAAGAGGCTGCCGAAAATGTCGCCGCCGCCACCGCCGCCGAAGACTTCGCGGAAGATGTCGAACGGGTCGTGGAACTGTCCGCTGAAGTCGGGCCGTCCGGCGCCGGCGCCGGCGCGGGCGCGCGGGTCGAAGGCGGCGTGGCCGAACTGGTCGTAAGCGGCGCGCTTCTGCGGGTCGCTCAACGCCTCGTAGGCTTCGCCGAGCTCCTTGAATTTGTCCTCGGCGGATTTGTCGCCGGGGTTTTTGTCGGGGTGGAATTTGACCGCGAGCTGGCGGTAGGCCTTCTTGATCTCGTCGGCGGAAGCGGAGCGCTGGACGCCGAGCACCTCGTAATAATCCTTCTTGCTCATTTCGCGGCGGCGCCGGCGGGGTTGCGGGCGACAATGACCGTGGCGGGCCGGACGAGACGGTCCTTGAGCTTGTAGCCCTTGCGGAGCTGCTGGAGGACGTGGCCGTCGGGGACTTCGGTGGAGTCCTGGTGCGAGACAGCCTCGTGGAGGTTGGGATCGAAGGGCCCGCCGGCGGCGTGGACTTCCTCGAGGCCGGCATCGGCGAGGGCGCCGCGGAGTTGGGCGTGGATCATCTGGATGCCGACGCGCACGGAATCCTCGGAGGCGCCGGGCGTGGTGCCCGCGGTGGCGAGCGCGGCGTCAAAATTGTCGAGCACGGGGATGAGCTTGGTGAAAAGCTGCTCGTTCGCGTAGCGGACGGCGTCCTGCCGGTCGCGGATGGCACGCTTGCGGAGGTTTTCGAGGTCAGCGGTGGTGCGGAGCAACCGCTCCCAGTGCTCGGCGGCCTTGGCGGCGCGGGTTTTCAAGTCCGCGAGTTGCTCGGGCGTGGGCGGACCGTCATCGGCCGGCGGCGGCGCGGATTCTGCCGCGGCGGCCTCGACGGGCGCGGGTTCCTCAGGTTGGGCGTCGTCAGGCTTGTCGCTCATTTTGAACCAGTTCTTCAAAGGAGCGGGAAGATACACAAGGCGCGCGGAGCGGGCAATATTCGTGAGAGAATCTCCCGTAACGCCGCAGGCCGGAGCGGTTGAATAATCCCGCCCTCCGCAGTCCTACGGTGGGCAAAACAATTCGTCCAATGGCTTGAAATGGTTTCCACCCGGGACTTTAATCCAGCGAACACGTGAGTCCCGACCGATCCGAGTGAGCAACGGTTTCCAACCGAAAGAAAGGGCCAAGTCCCTGAAGATGGTCGCGTGCGGCGGCTGCGGGACGAAGAACTTCATCCCGAGCGACCTGCCGCCGTTCCAGACGACGCCGTGCAACAAGTGCGGGCACCCGGTGATGATCGCGGTGCGGATGCGGCAGTTCGAGTTGCGCGGGGTGATTGCGTCCGGCGGCATGGGCACGGTCTTCCGGTCGTGGGACACGATGCTGCATCGCGAGGTGGCGGTGAAGCTGATGAAGCCCGAGCTGGCCTCGGACCCGCAGCAAGTGGAGCAGTTCGCCCGCGAGGCGCGCGCGTGCGCCGGCCTCAACCACACGAACATCATCCACATCTACACGTTCGACCAGCACGAGAATTACAAGTATCTCGTCATGGAACTGGCGGATTGCGGCACGCTCGACGGCCGCATCGAGAAGGAGGGCCGCGTCGAGGAGCTTTACGTGCTGGACGTCGGCATTCGCATCGCGTCCGCGCTCGACACCGCGCTCAAGCACAACCTCCTGCATCTCGACATCAAGCCCGGCAACATCCTCTTCAACTCCGAGGGCGAGCCCAAACTGGTGGACTTCGGCCTCGCCCAAGCCGCCGAAGCCGAGCGCAAGCCTGACGACGGCATCTTCGGCACGCCTTACTACATCGCGCCGGAGCGCATCCGCGACCAGCGCGAGGATTTCCGGTCCGACATGTATAGCCTCGCGGGCACGCTTTACCACGCGTTGACCGGACGCGTGCCGTTCGAGGCACCAAGCATCAACGAGGTCGCGATGGCGCACGTGAACCAGCCGCTTGTGCCGCCGAACGAAATCGTCACGGACGTGTCGGATCAAACCAACGCCGCGATTGTCTGCGCGATGTCCAAGAATCCCGATGAGCGCTACATGAGCTACCAGGACTTCGGCATGGCACTCGAGGCGTCGCGGAGCTACCTGCTGGTGAAGAAATACCGCCCGGGCTATTGATCGCTTTCTGGTCCGACGCCGGCCGCGGACCCACCCAACCACCCATGAGCACCCGTCCGCCACCCGACCGGCTGTCAGGCGCTGCCTCCAAGCGCTGGTTGGCCGCGACAGGGGTCTTCGTTGTCGCGTTCGTTGTCGCGAGCCCGGCGACCTGCTCGCAGTCAGCACCGCCCGCGCCCGCGCCGCCGCCCGTGCGCGAGATCGCGCCGGGCGTCTTCCAGATTGGCAAAGTGCGGCTCGAAAAAGCCGCGCGCACCGTGTCCTTCCCGGCCACCTTGAACATGACCAACGGCCCGCTCGAGTATTTGCTCGTCACACCCATCGGCAAGACGCACGAGAGCCTGCTCAAGACCGACGTCGAGCCGCATCACATCCACGTCGCGATGCTGCTGCTCGGCGCGAAAGGCGCGCAGGCGAAGGCGACCAACGCGCCCTCCGGCGGCCCGGCCACGGCGGCCTCGCTTGCACCGTTGCGTGACAAGCCGATGCCGGGCGAGGCCGTGAGCATCGAGATTGCATGGAAGTCCGGCGCGAAGAACCACCAGCGCCGCATCGAGGAACTTGTGCTGAACACCAGGGCGAAGGCCGCGATGACGCGCGGCGACTTCGTGTTCAATGGCTCGCTTATCTGGCAGGGCGCCTTCGTCGCTCAACAGGAAGGCTCGATCATCGCCGCCATCACCGACCCCGGCGCCATCTTCAACAACCCCCGCCCGGGCCGCGACGAGGATGACGCATGGACCGTGCTGTCCAAAGAAGCTCCACCGCTCGACACACCCGTGACCGTGACCATCAAGCTCACACCGCAACCCCCCGCGAGACCGTGATCACCCGCGCCCGACCTCCTGATCCTCATCCTCCCATCCGCCCGCAACTGCGAGACGCCGAAGGAGATTAAGATTGAGGGCAGGATCAAGATCGCGAACCACTTTGCTGAACATGAACGCCCCGCTCCGATGTGCGCTCGGCGCCGCGCTCGCGCTCGCGATGCCCGCGGCCGCGGCCGACGTGTCGCTTCGCAACGAAGTCCAGCGCGCCATCGACCGCGGCGCGGCGTGGATGCTCGCCAGCCAGAACTCCAACGGCTGGTGGTCCACGGCGGATCATCCGGCGATCACCGCGCTCGCGCTCACGGCCCTGAACGGCGACCCTTCCGGCCGCGCGGCGAAGGTCAATCCCGCCGCGATGAAGAAGGGGTTTGCGTTCATCCTTTCCACCGCGCAGCCCGACGGCGGCTTCTACGTGCGCGAACTCGCGAACTACAACACAGCCGTCTCCATGATGGCGCTCCTCACCGCGAAGGACCCCGCGCACGACGCGGCACTGCGCAAGGCCCGCGCGTTCCTCGTCGGCTCGCAGATTGACCTCGGCGAAGCGGGCAAGCTCGACACACCGCTCGACGGCGGCATCGGCTACGGCAGCAAATACAAGCACAGCGACTTGAACAACACGCTGCTCGCGCTCGAAGCGCTCTACTATTCGAAGCACCTCATGGCCGACCGGCCCGCGGGTGAGTCGAAGGACCTCGACTGGAAGGCCGCCATCGCGTTCCTGCAGAACTGCCAGAATCTTCCCTCGCACAACAAGGAGCCGTGGGCCACCGATTCGCCGGAAAACAAAGGCGGCTTCATCTATTATCCCGGCCACAGCATGGCCGGCGGCGCGACGAACTCCGCGACCGGCCGCGTCTCGCTGCGCTCCTACGGCAGCGCGAGCTACGCGGGACTGCTCAGCTACGCTTACGCCGACCTCAAGCGCGACGACCCGCGCGTGACCGCGGTCTTCGACTGGCTTCGCGCCAACTACACGCTCGAGGAAAACCCCGGCATGGGTGCGCAGGGCCTCTATTATTACCTGCACACGATGACCAAGGCGCTGACCCTCCACGGCGTGGACACGTTGCAGACGAAGGACGGCAGGCGCATCAACTGGCGCAAGGACGTCGCGCTGAAGCTGCTCAACCTCCAGGCCCGCGACGCCTCGTGGGCCAACGACACCGCGCGCTGGTGGGAGAAGGACCCCGTGCTCTCGACCGCCTACTCGCTCATCGCGCTGGAGATGATCCACCGCGGATTGTGAGGGCTGCGCCGTGTTCTGGCCCCGCAAGAAAAAGTCCGAGAGCCTCTACTACATGCTGCCGGGCATGACCCGCTCAAACCGGCGGGTGCGGCGGATCGCGCTCGTGTGGGCCGTCCTCGTTGCGCTGGCCGTCGCGGCGCTGCTTTGCGCGGCGCTGGTCTTCATCGGGAAACGGTGAGCGGAGCCTCTCATCCCCGAAAACCACGGGCGACAACGCGAAGGACGAAGACCGTGAGGAGTCTCGCCGTCGGTGATCGCGGCGGATTGGCCGCCCTCGCCGTTTTGACTTCCGCCGCACCGTCACCTAGCCTCGCGGCGCCATGAACGTGCTCCGTCACTCCGATGCCGGCTTCGCGGAAAGGCTCGCCAGCCTCGCCGCCGCATCGAGCCTGTTCGATCCGGAGATCGAGGCGCGCGCGCGCGGCATCATCCAGGACGTGAAGGTGCGCGGGGACGCGGCGTTGCTTGAACTCACCGAGCGGTTCGACGGCGCGAAGCTGGACGCGGAACACCTCGCCGTGTCGCAGGCGGAACTATTCGCCGCGTCGCTGAAAGCGGACGGGCCGTTGCGGAAGGCCGTGGCCGGGGCGCGCGGCAACATCGCGGCGTTCGCGAGGAAGTCACTTCGGAAAAACTGGCGGTCGCGCAACTCCCATGGCGCTCGCGTCGGTGAAAAGTTCGATCCGTTCCGGCGCGTGGGCATCTACATCCCCGGCGGCACCGCGCCGCTCGTGTCGACCGCGTTGATGACCGTGACCCTCGCGCAGGTCGCGGGTTGCGGGGAAATCGTCGTCTGCACCCCGCCCGGCCGCGACGGTTCGGTGAATCCCGCGTTGCTGTTCGCGGCGCGCACGGCGGGCGCGACGGAGATTTTCAAGGCCGGCGGCGCGCAGGCGATTGCCGCGATGGCGCTCGGCACGGCGACGATTCGACCCGTGCAGAAAATCTTCGGGCCCGGCAACGCCTACGTGGTCGCGGCCAAGCGGCTGCTCTTTGGCCGTGTCGCGGTGGATTTGCTCCCCGGCCCGAGCGAAGTGCTCGTGCTCGCGGATGATTCGGCGGATCCCAGGTTCATTGCCGCCGACTTGCTCGCGCAAGCCGAGCACGGCTCCGGACACGAGCGCGTCTGGCTCGTCACCCCGTCGGCGAAACTGCTCACGTCCGTGGAGAAGGAAGTCGCACGACAGCTTCCCGCGCTCGGGCGGCGCGAGTTCATCGGGAAGGCGCTCGCGGCGAATGGCTGGCTCATCCTCGTCAAGTCGGTCGATGCCGCGGTTGCACTCGTGAACCAGCTCGCGCCCGAGCATTGCGAGGTGATGACGCGCAATGCGGCGCGCGTGTCGGCGCGCATCACGACCGCGGGCGCGATTTTCCTCGGCGGCTGGTCGCCGACGGTGCTGGGCGATTACGTGGCCGGCCCGAGTCACACGCTGCCGACCGGCGGCGCGGGCCGCTCGTTCGCCGGGCTCACGGTTGATCAATTTCAACGTCGAACCAGCATCGTCCAATACGACCGCGCGGCGCTGAGGAAGGGAGCGGCCGGTGTGAGGGCATTCGCCGAACTCGAGGGACTCGATGCGCACGGCCGCTCGGCCTCGATCCGACTGGAGGACGAATGAGCCTCGTTCGTCCGCTCGTGCGACGCCTGCGCGCCTACGTGCCGGGCGAGCAGCCAAAGATCCGCGGGCTCATCAAGCTCAACACGAACGAGAATCCTTACCCGCCATCGCCCAAGGTGTTGCGCGCGGTGCAGGCCGCGGTGGATGGCCGGCTGCGGCTGTATCCGAACCCGACCGCCTCGGCGCTGCGCGAAAGGCTCGCGAAGCTCCATGCTTGTTCGCCGGACAACGTCATCGTCGGCAACGGCTCGGATGAGTTGCTCGCGTTGGCGACGCGGGCGTTTGTTGAAGGGCGGCGTGCGGCGTGCGTCACGCGGAATCGGCCGGAGTCCGTCGTGCAGTATTTCACTCCAAGCTACTCGCTCTACCCCGTGCTTGCGGACATTCACGGCGCGGTTCGCAACGCCATGCCGCTGCGCGCGGACTTCAGCCTCCCTTCGCTTGCGGAGTTGATGCGCTCGAGCCAGTGGGAATTCCGTGCCGCGCTCACGTTCATCACCACGCCAAACGCGCCGAGCGGCCGCGGCTACGGCACGGCGGAACTCGACGCGCTCTGCCGCGCGATGAAGGGCGTGGTCGTGCTCGACGAGGCGTATGTGGACTTTGCGGACGAGCACGCGATGCCGCTCGCGCTCCGGCACCGGCACGTGCTGGTGTCGCGCACGTTCAGCAAGGCCTACTCGCTGTGCTTCCAGCGCGTCGGCTACTTCATCGGGCATCCCGCGCTCATCGCGGCGCTCGACAAGATTCGCGACAGCTACAACGTGAACGGCCTCGGCCAGGTTGCCGCTCTCGCGACGCTTGAGGACCTGCCGTATTACCGGGCGAACTTTCGCCGCATTGTCGCATCGCGCGAGCGCTTGTCCCGCGCGCTGACAGCCCTCGGCTGGACGGTGCTGCCAAGCCAGGCGAATTTCGTGCTCGCGCGCCCGCCCCGATTCCCCGCGAAGGAATGGCTCGCGAAGCTGCGCCACCGGAAGATCCTCGTCCGCTGGTTCGACCAGCCGTCGGTGCGGGATTACCTGCGCATCACCATCGGTTCCGAACCGGAAATGGCCGCGCTGCGGCGGGCGGCGGCGCAAGCCGGCGGCGCGTGAGGGCTCATGGCTGACAAATCCATCTTCATCGCCGGCCACCGCGGGCTCGTGGGCAGCGCGCTGGTGCGCCTGTATTCGCAGCAAGCCGGCTGGCGCATCCTCACCCGCTCGCGCGCGGAACTCGACCTGCGCGACACTTCGTCCGTGGACCGTTTTTTCGACGCCGAGCGTCCGCAGCACGTCATCCTCGCCGCCGCGCGCGTCGGGGGCATCCGCGAGAACGCGGACCATCAGTCGGAGATGCTGCTGGAGAACTTGCAGATTCAGAACAACGTCATCAGCGCGGCATTCCGCGCGGGCACGGATCGGTTTCTCTTCCTCGGCAGTTCGTGCATCTACCCGAAGCTCGCGCCGCAGCCAATCCGCGAGGACGCGCTGTTGACGGGCCCGCTCGAGCCGACGAACGAAGGCTACGCGCTCGCGAAGATCGCGGGGCTGAAACTCTGCCAGTTCCTCCACCGCCAGCACGGCCGGCGGTTCATCAGCGCGATGCCCACCAACCTTTACGGCCCGCACGACAACTTCGACCTCGAATCCTCGCACGTGCTGCCCGCGCTCATCCGCCGCTGTCACGAGGCGAAGTTGGCGGGTGCGCGAACCGTTACCCTGTGGGGCTCCGGCTCGCCGAGGCGCGAATTCCTTCACGTGGACGACTGTGCCGCCGCGTGCGCGCTGCTGCTCGAACGATACGAATCGCCGGAACCTGTGAACGTGGGCGTGGGCGAGGATGTGAGCATCCGCGAACTGGCGGAGCTCGTCGCAGACATCGTTGGTTTCCGTGGCGGCTTGCAGTGGGACACTTCCCAGCCGGACGGCACGCCGCGCAAGCTGCTCGACGTTTCGCGCATCCGCGCGCTTGGGTGGAAGTCGCGCATCGGCCTGCGCGAGGGGATCGAGCGAACCTACCGGTGGTTCTGCGAAGACGCTTCGGGCGCGTCGCGGTCACGCTGACGGCCGTTGGGTGGTTCGAGTCACGGCTTCTCGGTGACGTCGCGGAGCAGCTTCGCGGTTTCTTCGAGCTTCAACGACTCCGCGAGCGCGAGCGGTGTGCGGCCGAGGTTGTCGCGCGCGCCGGGGTCGGCCTTGTGCGCGAGGAGCAGCTTGACGATCTCCGGCCGGTTGCGCGAGGCGGCTCCGTGCAATGGCGTGTTACCTCGCGAGTCCGGCGCTGAAACCGCCGCGCCGCGGTCGAGCAGCAGTTCGACGAGGGGCGCGTGGCCGGCGACCGCGGCCAGGTGCAGCGGCGTCTGCCCGCTGTTGTCCTTCGTGCCCTGCTCGGCGCCCGCGGCCAGAAGTTGTGCGGCAACTGCCGAGCGGCCCCTGGTTGCGGCGATGTGAAGCGGAGTGGTGAGCTGGCGGTTGCGCGCCTTCGGGTCTGCTCCGTGGTCGAGCAGGACCTTCACAGTCTGCTCATCACCCGCGCCCGCGGCGTTGTGCAGCGGAGTGGCGCCCGAGTAGTCGCGGGCGTTCACCTCGGCCTTGTGCTGCAACAGGAGGCCGACCAGCGCGGGGCTGGATGCGCCCGCGGCTTCATGGAGCGGCGTGCGCTGCATGTCGTCCACGGCGGTGGCGAGGGCGGCGTTGGTCCGCAGGATGGACTCGGCTTCCGACAGCAGGCCGCCGCGCGCGACAGCGCGGATGCCGATGCCCTCGGTGACGCGGTTCTCCACGCCGCCCTGCGCTCTCAACTGGGCGACGATGTTGCTTGGGCCGAGTTCGCGCGCGACGGAGTAGGGCGTGCCGCCGCCATGGTTGGTCGCGTTTGGATCGGCCTTGTGTGCCAGGAGAATGGTGACCGCCGTGAAGTTGGTGGAAGCCGCGGCGATGTAGAGCGCGGTGTTGCCGAGCGCGTTGCGAAGGTCCACGCACCCGGGGCTCGCCGCGAGCAAACGGATGAGCGCATCCGGCTGTGGGCGCTGCACCGCGGCGCGAATCTCCGCGCCGCGGACGCGCTCGTCCGTGCGCGCGCCGCCGTTGCGGAGGATTTCAGCGGTCTGCCGGAATCCGAGCTCGACGGCGATGGAGAGCGGGGTTTCACCGCGATGGTTGGGCGGCGGGTTCGGGTCGGCCCGGTGCGCGAGGAGCAATTCCGCCATCGCCTTGTTGCCGCGGAAGGCTGCGACGTAGAGCGCCGAGTCGCCGCGCTCGTTTCGGGCGCTGGCGAGCGCGGGATTCGTGGCGAGGAGCTGCCGCGCGCGCGCGAAGTCGTTGGCGAGCGCCGCTTCGATGAGCGCGGCGATTTCAGCTTCGGTGGGCGGGAGCGGAATTCCCATCGCCGGTGGCGGCGCGGAGGGTTGCCCGGCTGAAGTCGGCGCGGGACCGACGGGCACCTCCGTCCGCGGCCGGCACGCGCTTGTCGCCAACGCGAGCGCGGCCATTGCAAGACAGTTGAGCACCGGCTTCATCGGGCCGGAGCATAGCGGGGCGCGCCGAAAAGTGAATCGGGGAAGCGCCGGATGCGGCGCCGGCGATTCGAGCCCCCGGCCCGCGCCCCGCCGGGGTTTCGTGAATTTCACCGAAAGCGGGCTCGTCGAGTTTCACGCACCCGCCGCACAAGGCCATTTTGCCGTGCGCACCCTGTCGCCATCGCCTGAGAAGGCCCGAACCCGACGCCCCACTCCGAGGGCAGCGTCGTCGCGGCGTGCCGCCCGGGCCGCCCTGTGCGGGCTCGCGGCGTTGTTCGCGGGCTGCACGGCGGCGCATCACCAGAAATCCGCGGATCGCGAAGTCTATTCGCTGCTGGCGAAGAAGGAGCTGCGCGTGCTCGGGCGCACGAACGAATTCCGCATCGACACGCCCTACTCGGCCCGCGAGCCGAAGTCCATCCCGCCCGCGGAGATCATCCTCGACCGTTCGCGCACGAACTCGATGGTGCTCACGTTGCAGGACGCGCTCCGTATCGCCGCGGCGAACAACCGGCAGTATCAATTCCGCCGGGAAGGCCTGTATCTTTCGGGCCTCGCGCTCACGCTGGAGCGGCACTTCTTCGCGGCCCGCGTCACGCAGTCGCTCGGCGCCTCGGTGGGACGCGACTCATCGGGTGGATTTGTCGCGGAGAATGACCAGTGGACCGTCTCGCGGCTGCTCAAGACGGGCGGCAGCCTCACGGCGAGCCTCGCGAACGACCTCACGCACTATTTCACCGGCACGCCGGGCCGCACGGTGACCAGCGCGCTGTCGGTGAACTTCACGCAGCCGCTGCTTCGCGGCTTCGGCGCGGACATCGCGGCCGAATCGCTCACGCAGGCCGAGCGCGACACGGTGTATGCCGTGCGCGACTTTGCGCTGTTCCAGCAGGCGTTCGCGGCGGACGTGGTGACGACCTACTTCCGGCTGCTCCAGCGCAAGGACGCCGTGCGCAACGGCTGGAGCAACTATCAGAAGCTGCTGCGCGGCCGCGAGCAGGCCGAGGCGCTCTCGAAGGGCGAGCGGCTCGCGGCGTTCCAGGTGGACCAATCGCGCCAGGAGGAACTCAAGGCCAAGGTCGCCTACATCTCGGCGGTCGAGTCCTACCAGGCGAGCCTCGACGGCTTCAAGCAACTGCTCGCGCTGCCCGCGGGGTTTGAACTGATCCTCGACGACACCGCGCTCGCCGAACTCGCCGCGCCCGGCCTGCTCCCGGTGCCCCTTACCGAGGAACAGGGTTTCTCGCTCGCGGTCGCGCACCGGCTCGACGTGCTCAACGAGATCGACCGCTTCGAGGATGCGCAACGCCACGTGGGCGTCGCGCGCGACGCGCTGCGGCCCGGGCTCCTCTTCACCGCGGGCGCGTCGCTGAACAACGACAACGTGAACTACTCCAAGTTTGTGTGGAACAACACGACCGTGTCCTCGGGGCTCCAACTCGACATCCCGTGGGACCGGCTTCCGCAGCGGAACGCCTTCCGCGCGACCGTCATTGCGTTCGAGCGGCAGCTTCGCACACTCGGCATCACGCTCGATGCCACGCGCGACAACGTGCGCGCCGGCTTGCGCACGCTGGGCACGGTGGGGCAGAATTACGACATTCAAAAGCGCGCGCAGCAGCTCGCCGAGCAGCGCACCGACGCCGTGAGCCTGCTGCTCTCCGCCGGCCGCGCGCAGGTCCGCGACCAGCTCGAGGCGCAGACGGCGCTCGTCGCCGCGCAAAACGCCGTCACGCAGGCGCTCGTGGACCATCTGGCCGCGCGGCTGAAACTCTTGATCGACATTGGAATGCTCGACGTGAATCAGGACAAGTTCTGGCTCAAGCCCGCCCGGCTGCCGGGCGCCGCGCCCGTCGCGCCCGCGAATCCCGCGGCGGCGGAATCCGACGTGCTCCCGCCGGAGAAAGTCTTCGGCAAGCCATGAGCGCGCCCGCTTCCAACAGCCCGGCCCCGCTGCGCGTCGCACGACAGCGCCCGCTGCTGGTCGTGGCGGCGCTGATCGCCGCGGTCGCCGGCGGCGTGGTCTTCCTCAAGAGCCGCAAGCCGCCCGTGGCGCAGCAGAGCTACTTCACCGTCAAGCGCGGCAACTTCCCGGTGATGATTCTCGAGGGCGGCACTCTGCGCGCCACGCAGGAGCTCATCGTCCGCAGCGAGCTCGAGGGCACGCCGCGCATCATCAGCATCGTCCCCGAGGGCACGTCCGTGAAGAAGGGCGACTTGCTCGTCGAGCTCGACGCCGCGGGCATCAAGGAGAAGGTGGCGACCCAGGACCTGACCGTGCAAAGCGCCGAGGCATCCTTCACCCGCGCGAAGGAGGACCTCGCCATCCAGAAACTCACGATGGACGCCGCGGTGAAGGACCAGGAACTGCGCGTGGAATTCGCCGAGTCCGACCTCGAGAAATACAAGGAAGGCGACTGGCCGCAGCAGAAGAAAGGCATCGAGGCGCGCATCACCATCGCCGAGGAGGAGATGCAGCGCGCGCAGGACCGGCTCAACTGGACCGTGCAGCTCGAAAAGCGCGGCTACGCCACGCGCGACGAACTCAAGGCCGACCAGCTCACCGTCAAGCAGAAGGACCTCACCATCTCGCAGGCGAAAGAGGAGCTGCGGCTCGCGCAGAAATACGATTTCCCCAAGAAAGTCCGGCTCTTGGAGTCCACCGTCGAGCAGACCAAGCTCGAACTCCTGCGCGTCCGCCAGCGCGCGGCCTCGACGATCTCGACCTACGAAGCCGACGTGAAATCCAAGCAGGCGCAGCTCGAAAAGCAGCGCGAGCGCCTCGGCGAGGCGAAGGAGCAGCTCCTGCTCACGAAGATTTTCGCGCCGCAGGAGGGGCTTGTGGTTTACGCCACCGGCAGTTCCGCGAGCAGCGGCATCCTCATCGAGGAGGGCGCGACCGTCCGCCAGAAGCAGGACATCATCAAGCTCCCCGACGTGACGCAGATGATGGTCGAGATTCGCGTGCACGAATCGCACGTGCGGCAGGTCAAGCTGGGGTTGCCCGCGAACGTGACCATCGACTCGCTGCCCGACAAGCAGTTCACCGGCATCGTGAAAAAGATTGCCGTGCTGCCCGATTCCTCCAGCCGCTACTACAATCCCAACCTCAAGGTTTACACCACCGAGGTCTGGATCAACGAGGAACTCACCGACATCAAGCCCGGCGTGTCCGGCCGCGCCGAGATCATCATCACCAACCTCACGGACGTGCTCACCGTCCCCATCCAGGCCGTCACCACCGTCAAGGGCCAGCAGGTCTGTTACGTCGAGAAGAAAGGCCGGCACTTGCAGACGCCCGTCGAAATCGGCCTCTACAACGACCGGCTCATCGAGATCAAGAACGGCCTCCAGGAAGGCGACAAGGTCCTCCTCGCCGCGCTTTCCGAATCGGAGTCCATCCCCGTCGAAGAGGCCGACAAAGCCGAGGAAAGCGCCGCCCCAAGAACCAACGGCGCGCCAAAGCCGGCGGAGCCCGCCGCCCCCGCGCTCACCAATGCGGCGGCACCGCCCTCGGCCCTGGAACCACTTCCTCCGGGGGTCCGGCGCTCCGGCGGCTCGAGTCCGGTGCGTGGCGAATTCGCGCGGCCCGCGCCGAGGCCGCCACGGCCCGCACCGGCCGAGCGCGTGAAGAAGTCCGGGTAGTCGCGCGTGCCGACCGAGCCCATCATCCGCATCGAGAAACTCGAGAAGACCTACCACCTCGGCGAAGTCGAGGTGCGGGCCCTGCGCGGCGTCGACCTCGCAATCCGCCCCGGCGAGTATGTGGCCATCATGGGCGCGTCCGGCTCCGGCAAATCCACGCTGCTCAACGTGCTCGGCTGCCTCGACCGCCAGAGCGCCGGCAGGTATTACCTCGGCGGCGAGGACGTCGCCGCGATGGACGACGACGCGCTCTCCGCCTTCCGCGGTCGCACGCTCGGTTTCGTCTTCCAGAGCTACAACCTCATCCACCAGCTCAGCGTGCTCGAGAACATCCACGTCCCGCTTTTCTACCAGGGCCGCGACCTCTCGGAATGCGGCGCGCACTGCGAATCGCTCGCCCGGCTCGTCGGCCTCGGCGACCGGCTCGACCACCGGCCCAAGCAGCTTTCCGGCGGCCAGCAACAGCGCGTCGCCATCGCCCGCGCGCTCGTGAACGACCCGCTGCTCATCCTCGCCGACGAACCCACCGGCAACCTCGACTCCACCACCGGCGTGGAAATCCTCGACCTCTTCGACCAGCTCAACGCCTCCGGAAAGACCCTTGTGCTCGTGACCCACGGCGACGAGGTCGCCGAGCGCGCGCACCGCGTCGTGCACATGAAGGACGGCGTGATCGACCGCGAGATCACGCGCCCGCGCAACGCTTCAACCGGCCCCCGGCCACCGGCAGGCGGCAATTCACACTGAATGCGCCTCGGTTCACTCATCCGCATCGTCCAGCTCGGCTTGAAGAGCCTTCTGCTCCACAAGATGCGCTCCGTGCTCACGATGCTCGGCATCATCTTCGGCGTGTGCAGCGTCATCGCCATGCTCGCCATCGGCGAGGGCGCGAGCTTCGAGGCGCAGGAAGCCATCAAGAAGCTCGGCTCCAGCAACATCATCCTCCGAAGCGTCAAGCCGCCCGCCGACCACAAGGCCGCGACCGGCGGCCGCAGCTACGTCGCCGAATACGGCCTGACCTATTCCGACCTCGGCCGCCTCGGAACCATCCCGGGCATCAAGCGCGTGCTTCCGATGCGCATCATTCGCGACGAGGTGCGTTTCAACACCATCGTCCAGCAGGGCCAGATCATCGGCACGCGGCCGCTTTACGCCGAGATGTCCGGCGTCGACATCGTCCGCGGCCGGTTCCTCACCGACTTGGACGAGGCGCGGCAGAACAATGTCTGCGTGCTCACGCTCGCGCTCGCCTCGAACCTGTTCCCCTATCAGGACCCGCTCGAACAGGAGGTGCGCGTCGGGCCGGATTACTTCACCGTCGTCGGGCTGCTTCGCGAAAAGAGCACGGCCGAGAAGCGCCCGCAGTCCGGCCCGATGGAGGGGCAGGCGCTCGACAACAACATCTACGTGCCGCTCTCCACCGCGCGCAGCCGCATCGGCGAGACCATCATCCGCCGCTCCGCCGGCACGTTCGAGGCGGAGAAAGTCGAGTTGCACCAGCTCACCGTTCAGTTCCATTCCGACGACGACGTGCTCGTGGCCGTGCCGCAAATCCGCGCGATGCTCAAGCGGTTCCATCCCAAGTCCGACTTCGAGATCATCGTGCCGCTCGAGCTGCTGATCCAGCGCGAGGCGACCAAGCGCGTGTTCAACATCGTGCTCGGCTCCATCGCCGCCATCTCGCTGCTCGTCGGCGGCATCGGCATCATGAACATCATGCTCGCCACCGTCACCGAGCGCACCCGCGAGATCGGCATCCGCCGCGCGCTCGGCGCCCGGAAGCGCGACATCACCACGCAGTTCCTCGTCGAGACCGTCGTCCTCTCCATCGGCGGCGGGCTCATCGGCGTCGTCGTCGGCATCGCCACGCCGCTCGTCGTCTCCGCGCTCACGGCCATGAAGACCGTCATCACGCCGTGGTCCGTCCTCATCGCGTTCGGCATCTCCGGCGCGGTGGGAATTGTCTTCGGCCTCTACCCCGCGCGCCGCGCCGCGGAGTTGGATCCCATCGAGGCGCTCCGGCACGAATGAAACTGACGCCGCCGGTCCGGGCCGCGGATTCACCCGCACGGAACTGGTGGTGACCATACTCGTGCTGCTGGCGGGCGATCGAAACCTCACGAATAGCGTTTTGGCGAGTGGCGGACTGCTGACGATGTCTCGTCATGATTTGCCCGGCTGGGATGGGGCCCGGCCCGGCGGATTCGGGATGCTCGCGCTCGCTGATGGGAGTGTTCACCAGATGGACACGGCGCAGCTTGACGCTCACCTCTCCAGTGTTTCGCTCCCGCCCACGAACCGTCTCGCGCTGCCTCTGCCGTGGCGCGCTCTGCCGGGTCGTTCACAGCTTCGTCTGCACCACCACCATCCGCACGCTGCCGGCCGGGACGGTGATCACCGCCTGCGAGTTCGTGCCGGCGGGGATCCACCGCACGGCCTGTTCGGTGAAGCACTCGTAGCTGCGCGTCACGGCGAACGGCGCGCGCAGCGTCACCGTCTGCGCCTCGCGATGGTCCGTCGGCAGCACGCCGTGCTGCGGCTTGATCACCCCGCGGTTGTTGAGCAGGCCGACCAGCCAGCCGCCGTCGTCGAGGCGGTTGAGCGTCCACTCCACGTCGCCGGTCACGCGCACGGGCACGAGCCCCTCGGCAAGGTGCCGCATCACGAGCGCCAGCACCGGCACCGGCCGTTCGTCGAAGCCGAGCCCGAGCGACGCGCCGATGGCGATGAGTTGTCCCGCGCCCGCGCGGCGCACGAGCGCGAGCGGGATGTTGTTCCCCGCGGTCGCAAGCACGCGGTCGCGTCCCGCGGCCATCGGCCGGTGGCGGAATGTTCCCGCCGCGAAGCTCTCGCCGCCGGGCTCCCACTTGAACGCGGACGACTCGACGGCGGGCGCGAACGCGGGCAGCTCGAGTTCCTTCACGCCCGGGCCGCTGAGCTGGTCGGCGCAGACGACGAGCGTGCCGCCGCCGCGGACGTAGTCGCGCAGCGCCCTGCCCCATTCGAGGCTCACGGTGATTTCGCCGGCGCAGACGACGGCGGGATACGTCTTGAGGATCGCGGCGCGCTTCGGCGCGGTGACGATCACGTCGAAGATGTCGCCGAACACGCCGCTCACGTAGCCCTGCCGCGCGCCGCTGGCGGGTTCGTTCTGCGTCTCGGGCGCGGGGAAATACGCCACGTCGAACCAGCCGCGAAGGGCCGCCTCGTGCCTTCCCGGCGCGAGCACGGCGGGGTTCAGCTCGGCGTCGAGCGCGAAGGAGGCGGGCTGGAACCGCTCCTGCGACCAGCCGTGCGCCTCGTCGAGCAGGAAGGCAACCGGCGTGAACTGCGTCCCGCGCGGGTGCTTCTTCGCCACGCGCAGCACGGCCTCGGCGACGCGGCCCTTCGGCGAGAGCGTGACGGGGAAGCCGTCGCCCGCGCTGTTGCCGCCGGGCTTCCAGAACATGTCCACGCCCTGCTCGTTGTAGAACGCGTCCACGCCCGCGAGGTGCCACAGCACGTAATCCTTGAGCAGCCAGTTCACGCCCGCGCCGGCCCATGCGTCATACTGGTTGTCGAGAATGTAGCGCGACGACGCCGGGTAGAAGTAGGCCTCGCGCGAGAACATCGTCGCCGCGTCGCCGAGGTTGCAGGACTGGTAGTCGAAGAACCTCGCGCCGAACTGCCGCGCCGCGCCGCGCAGGAACGCGAGCCGCCGCGCGAGCGTGGGCGAGTTGCCGGTGTTCTCGTGGCCGATGCGCCTCTGGCCCCACGCGCCGAGCGCGTGCGCGTAGGCCTCCATGTTCGCGGAGAGGCAGGAGTTGATCGGCGCCCACGTCTCCTCGGGCGTGAGCGGCGCGCCGAACCAGTTCGTGAACTTCTTCACCGTCGCCGCCGTGTCGAGCTCCCGCAGCGCGTCGAGCACGTCCGCGCGGGACTTCGCGGCGCCGATGCGCGCGTTCAAGTCGGCCGCCGGCGGATACGCGTAGGAAAGGCTCTCGCCTGCGATGAAGCCGGCGAACTGCTTCTCGACCTTCTTGAAGTTCGCCCGCAGCGCCGCGCGGTCCGAGTCCTTCGTGAACCGCGGCTCGCCGTAGTTCAGCAGGATGGCAAACCTGCGGTCGGGGTTGCGCGCCAGCCAGTCGAGGAACGGCGAGTCGTTGGTGAAGACCGCCGGGTAGAGCGGGATGTGCACCACCGCGCCGCTGAGCGGATGCGAGAAAATCGGCGGCGCGCTCGTCCGGAACGCGGCGAGGAAGTCCTTCACCAACGGGCCGTCCACGCCAAACGGGAAATCGAGCCGCTCGGCCGCGGGCTTCTTCAACTCGTCGAGCCACGGCTGGCCGACATTCCACAGGAAGGACGGCGGGCCGTCGGAAATCTTCCACGGCTTGGGGATGTCGTGGTTCGGTCGCGACTTGATGAGCGGTTCGATGGGCGGCGCCTCGGCGGCGGCGGGCGCGACGGTGGCATTGGGATTCGGCGGCGCGGCATTCGTCGCGCGGAACGTCCGCATGACCTGCCACACGGCGAAGTCGGGCTTCTCGCGCCCGCGCGGGCGGTAAGATTTGTCGGTGGTGAGGCAGAGGCAGTCGATCTGCCGGCGCGCCTCGGACGGCGCGTTGACGAACAGCTCGACCGTCGCGGCGCCCTTCTCGAGCACCAGCACGGTGCTGTCCCACGTGAAGGCCCAGTCCCAATACAGCGCGAGCGGGTCGAGTTCATCGGCCACCGGTCCGCGGCCGAACGTGTGCTCCGCGCTGCGGTCGCCCTGCTTGATGCGCACGCCGAACTCCTCCTTCCTGCCCCGATAATCGGCGTAGCGGACCCACAGCGTGTAGGCGCCCGCGGCGGGCAGCTCGATGTCGCGGCGTACCACCGCGTTCGTCTCGTCCGCGCGCGTGGCGATGCTCAGGAACTCGCTCTCGCCGCCCTGCGTCCACTCGGGCGCGACGCCCGGCCCGGACAAGCTCCACGAGCCGCGTGTTGTGTTCGAGGGTTGTTGGAAGGAGAAGTTCGCGCCGCGCAACGGGCGGAAATACTCAGACTCCATCCAGACATGGTGCGGCTGCGGGACGGGGTCGCCGTCAGCGGCGGAACCCGCGAGGCTGCTGGCGGCAATCAACCACGCGAGCAGGCGGGCGAGGAATGGCATGCCCGCAGACTCGCACGAACCCTCGAGGCCGGGAAAGAAAAAGGCGGCCGCAACGCGCCCGGCCCGGCCCTGCCGACGCGACCTGACCCAGGTGGCGGATTTTCCGCATCAGCGGATCCGCCGACTTCTTCCTCCGACTTCGGGGTCTCGAGGTCGAAGTAGACGATGTTTGGCACGCGGGAGTGTTCAAAGTTCAAGGTTCAAAGCCGGGTTGGTTGGTTGGTTGGTTGACGGGCAGAATGGCCATCGGCCTTCGGCCATCCGCAATGCTCCGGGCTGCTTCCAACTTCCCATGCGCGGGGCGGGGCGTTAGACTTCGCGCATGGACCATTCGAGAACCGCGGGCGCGCGTCGGCGTGACGTTGACTGACCGATGGCGGTTCCCTCGAACAGCGCGGGCAACGGCGATTCGGACGAGGCGCGCCTGCGGATTTACCTGCTGCCGAACCTGCTCACGGCGGGCAACCTGTTCTGCGGGTTCCTCGCGATCACGCGGGTGGTGGAGGCGGACATCAACTCGCCGACGTTCCCCGGCGTGATCCGCGAGGCGATCCTGTTCATCATCCTCGCGTGTGTGTTTGACCTGCTGGACGGGCGTGTGGCGCGGATGGGCGGTTTTGAAAGCCCGTTCGGGCGGGAGTTTGATTCGCTGGCGGACATCGTGTCGTTCGGGGTGGCGCCGGCGTTCCTGGTGCACCGGGTGGTGTTGCGGGATGTGTTTGTGGACCGGCCGGAGCTGGGCTGGTTCATCGCGTCGATTTACCTGATCTGCGGCGCGTTCCGGCTGGCGCGCTTCAACTGCCTGGCCACGATGAATCCCGACGAGGGCGGCGGGAAGGAGTTCGTGGGCTTCCCGATCCCGGCGGCGGCGGGGTTGATCGCGTCGCTGACGCTGTTCCTGCTGTGGTGGAAGGACAAGGTGGCGGACTTCAAGGAGACGCCGCTGCGTTATGCGCTGCCGGTGATCCTGGTGTTCCTCTCGGCGATGATGGTGAGCCAGGTGAAGTATCCGACGTTCAAGAAGCTGGACTGGCGGGCGCAGCGGCCGTTCGTGAAGATGGTGATCATCGCGGTGGTGATCGGGTTCGTGGTGATCCTGCGCGAGAAGATCCTGCCGCCGGTGCTGCCGCTGGTGTTCACGGCGTATCTGGTTTACGGGTTTATCCGCCCGCGCATTTCCAAGCAGATGATCCGCGACATCGAGGACAACGACGAGGAGGAGGCTGCACCGCCCGGGGCTTCGGAACGGGGCGCGGGCGCCCCGGCGAAGGAGGGGAAGTGAACGGAGGCGGCGGACAATCCGCGTTCCGTGTCTGGCGTCGAAGCGCGGTCTCCGCCCTGAACACCGACGGTTGAAGGCGGAACACCGGACGTTTGAGCCATGGGTGACCTGACGATGCGCGATGTGTGGGAGCTGGCGATCAGCTTCACCACGGGATTCCTCGCGGGCTTCGTCTACAATATCCCGGTCGGGCCGATCAACATCAGCATCATCAACGAGGGCGCGCAGCGCGGCTTCGTGCGCGCCACGCTCATCGGCGCGGGCGCGATGGTGATGGACGCGGTGTATTGCGCGCTCGGCTTCGCGGGCGCGTCGTCGCTGCTGGCGTCGCGGCACATCCGGGCGGCGCTCGAACTGGTGAGCTTTCTGCTGATGCTCTTCCTCGGCTTCAAGTATTTGCTCGCGCCGGACATCCCGACGATTTCGCGCGGGGCGGACGTGATCGAGAAGAAGCTGCACCCGCACACGGCGTTTATGACGGGCTTCGTGCGGATGCTCGGGAACCCGAGCGTGCTGGTGTTGTGGCTCGCGCTGGCGGCGACGTTCACGGCGCACCAGTGGGTGGACCCGACGTTCGAGAGCAAGGTGGCGTGCGTGCTGGGCGTGGCGCTGGGCGCGCAGGCGTGGTTCACGCTGCTCGCATGGGGCGCGTCGCTCGGCCACCGGAAGCTCTCCGAGCGCACGCTGCTCAGGCTCTCACACGCGTCGGGATTCGGGCTGCTGCTGCTGGCCGTCTACATCGGCTGGCGGCTGGTGCACCTGCTGGCGCAGCGGTAGGGAGATACGGGATTCGGGTAGTGGCTCATTTTGAAATGTAGAGCCGGCTCCGTGAGCCGACCCGTTGGCGCACAGCGCCAACGCTACACCCAATTGAGCCACTGCCGAAATTCGGAACTCTGAATTCGAACCTACGGCTGCGGCGCCGGCTGCCCCTTGTTGGCCTCGGCGCCGGCTTGCCGGGCGAAGACTCCAGAGCGTTCGAGCTCGCGATTGAACCACTCGTTGAACGCGTAACTCACGCGGCCCTCCCGCAACTCGTCGGTGAAGCCGGGCAGGTCCTTGTCGATCTTGTCCTGCGTCGCGCCGGTGATGTCCTTCACGAAAAAGACATACGCGCCGCCGAACGTGGGCTCGGGCTGGCTGACTTTGCCCTTGCCGAGGCGGAAGCCCTCCTCGCGGTAGCGCTGCAAGTCCACGCCCCGCTCGTCAAGCTGGGCCATCTGGCGCAGGCGCCGCGTGAGCGCGGGCACCTCGATCACGGCGAGTTGCTCCGCCACGGCGGCGTCCTTGAACGCCTTGCCCTGCGCGAGGCTGTTGGTGAGCTTGGTCATCGCGGTGCGCGCGGCCTGCATGCACAGCTCGTGCGATTGCGCGCGCTTGTAGTCGGCGATGACCTTGTCCTTGACCGCTTCGAAGGCCGGGTTCTCGCTCGGGATGCGCCGCTTGAGGGCCATGATGTAAATGCCGTCCGGCCCGGCGACCGTCGGGGACAGTGGCGACTCGGCCGTGAGCGAGAAGGCGGTGCGCGTGAAACGTTCGGGCAGGTTCTGGCCCACGGGCCCCTCGACGTCGTCGAACGGTCCGGAGTCGAGCACGGGCATGCCTTTCTGCGCCGCGAGGGCGAAGAGGTTGGTCGGGCCGACGTCCTTGATGCGATAGAGTTCGTTGGCGAACGCGGTGGCCGCGCCGAGCGCGTTCGTGCTGGCGTGGGCCTTGCGCAGTTCGTCGCGGATGTTCTTCTTCGCCTCGTCGGGCGTGAGCGTCTTGCCGCCGGGCGCGCTCAGCGCGTTGGTGCCGCGCTGTTCGAAGATGGCGTCAATGCGCGCGGCGAGGTTGGTCTCGGCGGCCATCGTCTTGTCGGCGAGCGCGAGGTAGTTGGAGTTGGCGAACACAATGTAGCCCACCTGCGCGTGCTCGCGGATGCGGTAGGAGGCGATGCGGTTGGTGAAGAACTGGACGAGCGCGTTGGTTTCGATCACGACGCTGTTCACGAAGTTTGTGTCCTGAAAAAACACGGCCTCGGTGACGACCGACTCGTGGTCGCGCCGGAAGAACGCCTCCGCCGCGCGCGAGGTGATGAGCGAGCCGCTCATGCCGCGGACGGCGACCAGGTGGCGCAGGCCGATTTGATTGCGGAGGAAGCGGTGGAAGTCCTTTTCCGAAAAGCCGCGCGGTGCGAGCTGCTGCTGGAGAAAGCCCGCGTAAGCCTTCGGGTCGAACTTCTCCGGCTGCGCGCGGTCCCTGAAGTTTTGTTTGATGAACCGCGCCACCTCGGCGTCGTTGACCACGATGCCGCTGCGCTTGATCTCCTCGTTCAAGACGAGCCGCTTGCGGGCTTCCGTGTCGAGGTCGAAGCCGCTCATGCGCATGACTTCCGGCCGGTCGGGCCACATGCCGGACTGGCTGAAGAAGGCGAGCTGCGCCTCGCGCGCCGCCCCGTTGATTGCGAGCGTGCCGATGGGTTTGCCGTAGAGGGTGCCGTAGTTCCCGCCCTCCCGTCCGGCGAACTGGGCGTCGGGCGTGAAGAAGACAACGAAGCTGATGATGATCACCGTGATGATGACCGCCCACATCCACTGCGAGTGCTTTCGTATCGTGCCGAGCATAGTCTTCGAAATTGAGGGCGCACCCTACTCGCGCGCGCTCGCGAGGGTCAAACTCGAAAACCGCCGGCGATGGCGGGACCACTCTCTCCCCCCGCCCGACGAGGGGAGAGGGATGGGGTGAGGGGTGCAATAAATTGAGATGCACCCGGCCGGCGGGCGGCCCGGAGTTTTTCATTCCACCGGCCCGGGTGTTTGGCTACGGTCGCGGCCAATCGCCCGCAACCATGAACGCCCCATTCCCCAAGCTCCTGCTGCTCGCCGCCCTGCTCGGTTTCACCGCGCCGACTGCCCGCGCCGCCACGGCGGACAAGACGCTCGACATCTACTGGATTGATTCCGAGGGCGGCGGCTCGACGCTCATCGTCACGCCCGACGGCGAGTCGGTGCTGGTGGACACGGGCAACCCCGGCGTGCGCGACCCGGGCCGCATCCACAAGGTCGCCACGCAAGTCGCGGGCTTGAAACAGCTCGATCACGTCGTCATCACGCACTTTCATTCCGACCACTATGGCGGGCTGGCCGAGGTCGCGGCCCTCATGCCGGTGGGCACGTTGTGGGACAAGGGCATCACCGACGCCAACCCCGACGGCAACCCAAAAGACACGCGGTGGCCGGCGATGAGCAGGGCCTATCGCGACGCGAAGGTCGGAAAGCGCGCGACCATCGAGGCCGGCACCATCCTCCCGCTCAAGCAGCCGCAGACCGCGGGCAACCCCAAGCTCGAGCTGCGCTGCCTCGGCGCAAACAAAAAGTTCGTCAGCCCGCGCCCGGAACAGTTGCGCGCCAACCCGCTCGCGGGCTCGGTGCCGCCGAAGGACGCCGACCCGAGCGACAACGCCAACAGCGTGGTGCTGCTGCTTCAGCTCGGCGCATTCCGGTTCTTCGACGGCGGCGACCTGAGCTGGAACATCGAGGAAAAGCTCGTGAGCCCGCACAATCTCGTGGGCGTGGTGGACCTTTACCAGGTGAACCACCATGGGCTCGACGTGAGCAACAACCCGCTGCTCATCCGTTCGATCGCGCCGACGGTTTCCGTGATGAACAACGGCCCGCGCAAGGGCACCAGCAAGTCCGCGATGGACGCCCTCAAATCCGTCCCCGGTCTCGCCGCGATGTATCAGGTCCATGAGAACGTCCGCCCCGACAAGGAGAACACGGGCGAGGCGGCGATGATTGCCAACAAGGGCGACCTCGGCGAGAAGTGCGAAGGCCATTATCTCAAGTGCTCCGTGCGGCACGACGGCGGGTCGTTCACGATGTTCGTGCCCTCGACCAGACACAACCGGACGTTCCAGACGAAGACGAAGTAGTGTGGCGCCCTTCGCAATCGCCGCGTCCCCGCGTCCCCGCGTCCCCGCTTCTCGCCTCGCGGATCCGGCTCAGGTTTTGATTAAATTGAGCGCGCCCATTTCCTAGGGTGTCCCCGCCCTGCGCCGGCAGGTCGGGTCGGACGGAAGTGGCCCTCCTCTGCCAGTTGACCGAGACACTGCGCCTCGCGATCGGTGGCGAATTCGGCAGACGCCTCGCGTCTGCCGAGAAGCCGGCGGCGAACTTGGGCCGTCAAAGTGGCGACCAGCGCTGGTGCTTGTAGCGGGCGTAAATCCAGTGGAAGTCCAGATTCCCGGGCCCGCCGCCGGGCCAGTAGAAGGATGCGGTTCCCTGGCCCGACAGGATGGCTGCTCGAATGATGCGCGGGTCTTCCCAACGGCGGATCTCCGCGTGGCCGTCCGCGAAGGACACGCTGCTCGCGTTTCCGTGATAGACCGCGAATGGATCCACCCAGCCCGCCCCCGACGGGGGATTCAGTGTGTTGTTGTTCACGTTGATCACCCACGTGCCCCAGTTGTAGCCGCGCGGGTCGGATTCCTCGAGGAACACCAGTGCGTCGGAAGGCCCCGTGATCTCGATCATCCGGGTGTAGGCGGGCTGATTGGGGTTCTGCCACACGCCTCCGTTCATGCCGTTGGCTTTCGAGTAACTATCCCAGCCGAAACCAGTCGTGGTCGTGAGGTCCTTGCGTTTGTCTCCGGGGCAATGATACGCGAGCGTGGCCGGAACATACCGGAACAACTGGCCCGTCCTGATCCCGGCTTCGACCCACGCCTGCGCATCTTCGCGTGAGGCGGCTCGCCAGGTCGCATTGCCATTCGCCGGGGCGTTGATGGTGACGCCTGCGGGAGTGAGAGGCCCTGGCCAGTAGCCGCCGCCCTGTAGGTTGGCGATCATCTTGTCGTCGAAGTCGGTCGCATAAACCGTGAATCCCAGTGCGAGTTGCTTGTGATTGTTCACGCATGAGATGCCGGTTGCCTTCATCTTTGCCTTCGACAACGCAGGCAGGAGCAGTCCAGCGAGAATCGCGATGATCGCGATGACCACGAGCAGTTCGATCAAGGTAAAGGCAGCCCGATGGGGCGCGGGAGCGGTTTCGTTGTTCATGGCGACTGGGTGCTGAGGCTGGCGGGAACTTATCAGGCACAAGGCTTCCGGCAACACAATTTCCGGAGGTGGCATCCGGTCCACGGGCACCCGCGGAGGAACTGGCGATTGACGCCGCCTGCCTCGAACCCAACAATGCGCGCACGGCGTCGGGCCGGCAGTTTTCGTTTCCGTGGATCGTCGCGCCGGCGAAGCCGTCCGCGCCGCTCGCGGTGCTGGCCTCGAACATCACGTGGAACGCCTACAACTCCTTCGGCGGCCGCAGCAATTACATCCACGCGGACCAAATGCCCGCGACGCCGACCGTCAACGCGCGCTTCGAGCAGGCGTGCCACCTCGCGCCCGACGAGTGGCGGCTGGTCGTCGCGAAGCAGCGCGCGCGACGAGCAACCGATGCAACCCGTGGAACAACGCCACTCTTGTCACCCCGCCTCACTTCGTCGCATTCGTCCCGAAGCGGGTCGTCAGTTCGTAGGTGAACGTCT